>DAIEIL010000158.1 GCA_027352645.1 Rhodobiaceae bacterium
TGCTGCCGGAGCGCTATCGCACACGTCATGGCGATCAGGTGCGCGGCTTCGGCATGGGCAAGGTCGCCTCGCAGCTGATGAGCCAGCGCGGCGAGGTGGTGGGCCTTCGCAAGACGGGCGAGGAGTTTCCGCTCGAAGCGACGATCACAAAGGTTTCGGTCGGCGGACACATCACCTATACGGCGCATCTGCGCGACATCACCGAGCGCAAGGCCGCGCAGGCGCGCTTGCGGGAGAGCGAGCGGCGCTTCCGCGCCGTCTTCGATCACGCCTTTGAGGCGATCGGCCTTCTGAGCCCCGATGGCACGGTACTCGAAATCAACCGCGCCGGCCGCGCGCTCACGGAAGGTTTCTCAAGCCTCGAAGGACTGCCGCTCTGGGAACTGCCTTGGGCGGGCGGCGAATTCGCCACAGACGATTTCGCACGCCAGCGCCTCAAGGCCGCAATCGCCGCCGCCGCAAGGGGCGAGACCGTGCGCTACACCGCCGAAATCAGGACAGGCGGTGAAACGCACAAGATCGACCTTTCGCTCGTGCCCGTGAAGGACGAGAGCGGAAAGGTGATCTATATCGTGCCCGAGGGTCGCGACGTGACGGGACAGGCGTTCTGATAGCGGTCAGACGCTTGCCGGATCGGCGATCTTCACGATCAACTTGCCGATATTCTCTCCGTCGAAGAGCTTGTTGACTGCGACCGGCGCCTCGTCGAGGCCGTCGACGATCGTCTCGCGATGCTTGATCTTGCCTTCGGCTACCCACTGCGCAAGCTGCATGGAGCCTTCGGCATATTTCGACATGAAGTCGATGACGATGAAGCCGCGCACGGTGATGCGTCGCATGAGGATCGGCGAAAAGTCCGCGCGCATCGGCTGGTCGGTATTGTAGCCGGAGATCATTCCGCAAAGCGGCATGCGGCTGAAGAGGTTCATGCGCGCCATCACGGCTTCCATGATCTCGCCGCCGACATTTTCGAAATTGACGTCGATGCCGTTCGGCGTCGCCTCGATGAGGCGTTCCTTCCAGTCCGCCGCCTTGTAGTCGACCGCCGCGTCGAAGCCGAGATCCTCGACGAGGTGGCGGCACTTTTCCTTGCCGCCCGCAATGCCGACCGCGCGGCAGCCCTTGATCTTCGCGATCTGGCCGACGACCGAGCCGACGGCACCCGCCGCCGCCGAAACGACGACAGTTTCGCCCGCCTTGGGCTGACCGAGTTCGAGCAGGCCGAAATAGGCCGTGAGCCCCGTCATGCCGCAAGCGCCCATCATCGCCGTGAGCGGCACGGGCAGGCCCTTGGGAATGACACCCATGGCCGTTTCAGGCGTCTCGCCCGCGATGGTGTAGTCCTGCCAGCCGACAAGGCCCGTCACCTGATCGCCAACCTTGTAGGCGGCAGAATTCGACTTCACGACAATACCGATGCCGCCGCCGCGCATGACGGCGCCGAGCTCGACGGGCGGCATGTACTGGTCCATGTCGCTCATCCAGATGCGGTTCGTCGGATCGAGGCTCAGATAGACATTGCGGACCAGCGCCTGGCCGGGCCCGGGCTCCGGGATCGGCGCTTCGACAAGATCGAAATCCGATTTCTTGATGCGCCCCTGCGGCCGCGCCTTCAGTCGGAACTGGCGGTTGACGTCGTTCTTCATTTTTATGCTCCCTTGCCTTACGGCATTACGATTTCAAACCAGAAGTCGAAGACATCGAGGAGATCGACGAGATCGTCGAACGCCTTCCCGTTGCCCTCGACAGTCGCGGCCTTGGCCGCGACGAGATCGGCAAGCGTCTTTTCGCGCAGAACGATATCGGCAAGGCCGGTGCGCGTCAGTTTGATGCTCGCGTCCGCCTTCGGATCGATGCGGTCACGACGATGATGCAGCACACCGTTTTCGACGCTGAGAAGATAGGCCTCACCCGTATCGGTGAAGCCGAGATTGAAGGCGAAGCGGCGGGCGCCCGCCTTCGGCCCATTGAGACGCACGGACAGCGAATCGAGAATCCGCTCGACGGGCAATGTCCGCACCTGTCCGGCAGCGCCCGGCCGCGGCGTGGGCGAGGCGGGACGCGGATGGCGAAGCTCCATCGCGGCCGTGAGATAGAAGGCACGCCACGGACCCGATTCCGCCTGATAGCCGAGTTGCTCAAGCGCATCGGCCTGCAGGTGCCGCGCATCGGCGTTGGCGGGGTCCGAGAAGACGAGATGGTTCACGACTTCGGCGACCCAACGATATTCGCCCTTGTCGAAACATTCACGCGCCTTCCGCAGCACGGAAGCTGGTCCACCCATGAATTCGACATAGCGCTTCGCCGCCTCGACGGGCGGCAGCGGATGGAGATGCGCCGGGTTACCGTCGAACCAACCGAGATAGCGCTGATAAACGGCTTTCGCATTGTGGTTGAGCGTGCCGTAATAGCCGCGCGTGTACCATTCTTCGGCCAGCGTCGGCGGCAGCGTGATTTCTTCCGCGATCTCAAGCGGGGTGAGCCCGTGGTTCGCGAGACGCAGCGTCTGGTCATGAACATATTTGTACATGTCGCGCTGCTTTGCGAGGAAGGCGATGGCGACATCGCGGCCCCAGCGCGGCCAGTGGTGGCTTGCGAAAAGCACTTCCGTCTTGCCGCCGAAAATGTCGATGGCTTCGTCGATATAATGGCTCCACGACTTCGCATCGCGCACCTGCGCGCCGCGCGGCGTGTAGAGATTATGCATGTGGCAGGAGCAGTTCTCCGCCATGCAGAGCGCCTTCATCTGCGGAAAGAAGAAGTTCATTTCCGCAGGCGCTTCGCTATCGGGCGTCAGCTGGAAAACGATCTCGACACCATCGACATTGAGCGTCTCGCCGGTGCGGGTGATGATTTCATTCGGCGGCACGAGACTCACCTGACCGAGAGATACAGTCTTGCCAAGGCCCGCATCGACATGGCCCTTCGGCCCGCGCGGCAGCAACGCGCCGTACATATAGGTCGCGCGGCGGCCCATCGCGTTGCCCGCCAGCACGTTCTCGCTCACCGCCTCTTCGAGGAATCCTTCCGGTGCAATGATGCGAATGTCGCCCCGCGCGATATCCTCGTCGCTCAGAACGCCTTTGACGCCGCCATAATGATCGACATGGGAATGGGTGTAGATGACCGCGACAACCGGCCTCTCGCCACGATGCTCGCGGTAGAGCGCGAGCGACGTCCG
>DAIEIL010000160.1 GCA_027352645.1 Rhodobiaceae bacterium
ACAAGATATCCAGACGATGTCTGGCGGGCGTTGAGATTTTTCCGTTCTCTTCCGGAACATTTAGGGAGAACCAGACGCCCAGATGCCAAGCTGCCGGAGAAGTCGGGCATCGACCAAAGCGTTGACTGAACAAAAAAGGCCGCTCACTGCTGAGCGGCCTTTCTTTGTCCGTAAACGGAGCGATCAGGCGTTGGCCCGGGCTTCCTTGCGCGCATCCGACTGTTCGCGTGCCGCGGCGCGCATCGCCTTTTGCAGCTTCTCGAAGGCGCGGACCTCGATCTGGCGGACGCGCTCGCGGCTGATGCCGTATTCCTGGCTCAGATCTTCCAGCGTCGCGGGCTCGTCCTTCAGCCGGCGTTCGGTCAGGATATGCATCTCGCGCTCGTTCAGCGTCTGCATCGCCTGCGCGAGCATTTCGTGGCGGAGGCCCATTTCTTCCTGATCGCCGAGCGTGGTTTCCTGATCGGCGGAATCGTCCACCAGCCAGTCCTGCCACTCGCCCCCTTCAGAATCCTGGCGCAGCGGCGCGTTCAGCGAATTGTCCGGGCCTGACAGGCGGCGGTTCATCGAGGTGACTTCTTCCTCGGTGACGCCGAGACGGTCGGCGATATAGGTCACATGCTCGGGATGCAGGTCGCCTTCCTCGATCGCCTGAATCTGGCCCTTCACCTTGCGCAGATTGAAGAAGAGCTTCTTCTGCGCCGCCGTGGTGCCCATCTTCACGAGCGACCATGAGCGCAGGATGTATTCCTGGATCGAGGCACGAATCCACCACATGGCATAGGTCGCGAGGCGGAAGCCCTTTTCAGGCTCGAACCGCTTCACGGCCTGCATTAGGCCGACATTGCCTTCGGAAATGACTTCGCCGATGGGGAGGCCATAGCCGCGATAGCCCATGGCGATCTTCGCCACGAGACGCAGATGGCTCGTCACGAGCTTGTGGGCAGCCTCGGAGTCCTCATGCTCCTTCCACCGCTTGGCGAGCATGTACTCTTCCTGCGGTTCGAGCATGGGGAACTTGCGGATCTCCTGGAGATACCGCGAGAGACTTCCTTCCGGGCTGGGCGCCGGCATGAGCTTGGACATATCACTACCCCTCTTAGGCAGGCCGGCCCCCTTGAAGACCGCATGCCTGTTCGGCGTAATTTCATACTACGCCGCTCGGACATTGGATCTCTATATAGGAGCCGATTGCGGCCAAAAAAGGCCCCTCACATTAATATTTTATAACTCTTCCAAACTGGTCAGCAGGTCGGCCATGTCGGGAGGCAGCGGCGCATCGAAATCCAGCCGCTTCTTTGTCACCGGGTGCTCGAAACCCAGGTGATGCGCGTGAAGCGCCTGCCGGTTGAGCCGTTCCAGCAGGGCTTGCGCCTCTGGCGGAAGCTTCGCCTTGCGGGTCTTCTGGCTGCCGCCATAGGTCAGATCGCCGAGCACCGGATGGCCGATCGAGGTCATGTGAACGCGGATCTGGTGCGTCCGGCCGGTTTCGAGGCGGCATTCGACCAGCGAGACGATGGGCGGCTCGCCGAAGCTTTCCATCACCGTGTAATGGGTGATGGCTTCCCGGCCTGCCGTCTTCACCGCAGCCATCTTGGAGCGGTTATGCGTCGAGCGGGCGATATTGGCTTCGATGATGCCGCGCCGGGGCTTTGGCTCGCCCCAGACCAGCGCCCAATAGGCGCGGGTGAGCTTGCCGTCGCGGCCGTGGGCGGCGAATTGCGCGGCAAGGCCCTGATGGGCGCGGTCGGTCTTGGCGACCACGATAAGGCCGCTCGTATCCTTGTCGAGGCGATGGACGATGCCTGGCCGCTTCTCGCCGCCGATGCCGGAAAGGCTTTCCCCGCAATGGGCGATGAGCGCGTTGACGAGCGTCATGTCCGGGCTGCCCGCCGCCGGATGGACGACGAGGCCCGCAGGCTTCATCACCACGATGAGCTCCTTGTCCTCATAGATAATGTCGAGCGGGATCTCCTGAGCCTGCGGCTTGGCGGGCTTGGGCGCCGGCACATGGACGGTGAAGGCGTCGCCGGGCTTCACCTTGTAGGAGGCATCGACCACGGGGCGCGTCTTGCCGCCGGTCTCCATTGTCACGCGCCCTTCGGCGATCAGGGCCTGAAGCCGGGCGCGCGAGAGCGTGCCTTCGCCTTCGGGCGCCTTGCCCGCCAGTGCGTCGGTGAGATACTTGTCGAGGCGGATGCCGCCCGCTTCGGGAGGCACCGTCAGGGCGTGGCTTTCCCCCTCATCGAGGGTGACGTCTACGCCCGGCGATTCTTTCAATGAGGACATCATGTCTGACGATACAGCCACGCCTCTCTCCGGGGAACCGGCAAAGCCGCCTTTGTCGAATGGCGTCAAGGGAGCGATTCTCCTGCTCGTCACCATGGGTCTTATCCTCGTGGCGGGTTTCATCTTCGTGCTGGTGGTGGTGGTCAAGCGCAGCCACCAACCGGCCGAGCAGACGGCGGGGTTCGCGGGGCGCTTCGGCGTTACCGACATCCATGTCGCGCCGGGCGACACGGTGAAAAGCGTCACCATGGCCGACGACCGAATCGCCATTCAGGTCGGCAGCGACAAGAATCAGGAGATCATCATCGTCAGCCCCAAGACCGGGCAGGAGATCGGCCGCATTCGCCTGCGCCCCTTGAGCGATCTGGCCTCGCGCGAAGTTGCGCCCCCGCAAGAAGGGAACTGATGCACCACCCGCACAAGCCGCTCGAGTTGACGCTTGCGCGGTCTGCGCGCGTGCTCATCGTGGCTCATGCGCGGGCGCGTTTTCCTGAAGAGTGCTGCGGGCTTCTCGTCGGCAGGTTGCGCGCGGGGAAGGCCCTTGTGACGCGGGCCGTTCCCGCCGCGAATATCGCGCTGCCCGCGAGGCGCAAACGGCATTTCGAAATCGATCCCGCTTTGCTTTTCACCGTCCAGCGCGCCCTGCGCGAGCACGGCGCGACGCGGCATCGCGAAGTGATTCTCGGCTATTTCCATTCTCATCCCGGCGGGAACGCGCGGCCGTCCGGCGCCGATCTCGCAGGCGCGCATGAGCCGGGGCTGGTGACGCTGATTGCGGCGCCGCCGCGCAAGGCGGGCAGGGTGCCGCTTCGCGCCTGGTTGCGATTGGGTGGCGGGCCTTCGCGCCGCTTCCGGCCGCTGAAGATCACGACGGATTTCTGACGCGCGAAAGCTCTCGGCGTCTCTTCACTTCGGCAATGTCGGGGAGGGGGAGGGTGCCGCCTGTGCCGGGGGAGGAGGGAGGAGGGCACAGGCGGCAGCTACTGAAAGCCTTCGATCGGGGAGGAGATCGATCGAACTTTCGTGAGTCTTGTATCGCCTCTTCATGACAAAATGTCAAAGCCAAAATGGTGCGATGCAAAATGCTCCCCACGCGGAGGGGTGGCCGCTCTCGCAACCTAAGCCATTGTTACTAAAAGAATTAACGTCGTTATATCTGATAGGAATAATACGCCTACTTAAAAACTGCGCCCGTTTGCCGCAGTGCGCAGATAAAAAAATGTTTATTTCACCATGAGCCGAACGACTCGCGGCGGCGTGTCCGGTGAGAGGATATTGTCCCGGCTCCCGCCGTTCCGCTTGGACGCCTCGCCCGACGAAGTGTCATGCATCCGATTGGGCTTGATCGTCTCGCGCAACCGTCCTATACGGAGCGCCCGAACTGGTCACGTCCCCATCGTCTAGTGGCCCAGGACGTCGCCCTCTCACGGCGAAAACAGGGGTTCGACTCCCCTTGGGGATACCAATCCGCCGCCAAGGCGTTGATTGATCGGCGATTCAGGCTCGATCTTTATGCGGAGTAATTCTGTTGCCGCCAAGGCACAGTTTCCGCTTTTCAAGACGCCGATATCCAAGCAAAGCAATTCATTTAGAGAAGAAAGAAGCCGCCTGCGGTTGCCGTGGAGCCGGAGGGAATTTGCGCTGTATTTTTCGGCGCAGGCGCCATGAAAACCGGCGACAATGCTAGGAATTTCGACCTACACCGGCACTATCGGCAGGGTGACCGCGGTCGAGGGGCCGCGCTCGCGAAGGGGCTCGCGCGCTTGGTGAAACATTACAAAGTCATATGGTTTCAGTATTGAAAGGTCTCAGAATGAACCAATAACCATCCGTCAACGGGCTTGCAAAGGCCAATGAATGAGGTGAGTTTTTAATCAGAAATTCACGGTTGATGGAGGGTCGATCGATGCGGAAGCTTCTCGTGGCGATGGGTTTGATGGGTTCGCTCGTCATGGCAGCGCCGTCTCATGCGGCTGAACTCGGACAGATCAGCGGTCCCGGCGCCACCCATATGTGGGGCGGCTTTTATGGCGGCGTGAACGCGGGATATGGCTGGGGCTCCAGTGAGTGGCCGGAATTAGACAAGAATTACAATATTGACGGATGGCTCGCGGGCGCGACGGGTGGCTTCAATATCGACAGCGGAGACTGGATCTTCGGCTTCGAGATGGATTACGACTGGACCGGAATGAGCGGATCCCAAACCGGCTATCCCTACGGTCGGCAAGCTCCTTATGTGAGGCACGCCGAGACCGATCTGGAAACACTGGGCACTGCGCGGGTACGCGCCGGATATGATGTCGGCGACGCGACGAACCCTCTGCTTCTCTATGTGACCGGCGGTCTGGCGTTCGGCAATGTAAAGGCC
>DAIEIL010000174.1 GCA_027352645.1 Rhodobiaceae bacterium
ATCGCGCCATTTTCTTCAGGTTCCGCGGTGATCGCCTCGAGATATTCGGGCACGCCCTGGTTCTTGAGGAATTTCACGACCTTCTCGACTTCCTCGTCCGCGACGAAGGGGCCGTGGACGCGGCGGATGCGGCCGCCGCCCGCCATGTAGAGCATGTCGCCCTGACCGAGCAGCTGTTCGGCGCCCTGTTCGCCGAGAATGGTGCGGCTGTCGATCTTCGACGTCACCTGGAAGGAAATGCGCGTCGGGAAGTTAGCCTTGATCGTGCCGGTGATGACGTCGACCGAGGGGCGCTGCGTTGCGGTGATGATGTGAATGCCCGCCGCGCGCGCCATCTGGGCGAGGCGCTGGATCGCGCCTTCGATCTCCTTGCCCGCGACCATCATCAGATCGGCCATTTCGTCGACGATGACGACGATGAAGGGCATGGGCGAGAGGTCCATTTCCTCTTCTTCGTAGATCGCCTTGCCGGTTTCCTTGTCGAAGCCTGTCTGCACGGTGCGCACCAGCACTTCGCCCTTGGCGTCGGCGTCGATCACGCGGGTGTTGTAGCCGTCGATGTTCCGTACACCGACTTTCGACATCTTGCGGTAGCGGTCTTCCATCTCCTTCACGACCCATTTCAGCGCGACGACGGCCTTCTTCGGGTCGGTGACGACGGGGGCAAGAAGATGCGGAATGCCGTCATAGACGGAGAGTTCGAGCATCTTCGGGTCGATCATGATGAGCTTGCACTGGTCCGGAGAGAGCCGGTAGAGCAGCGACAGGATCATGGTGTTGATGCCGACGGACTTGCCGGAGCCCGTGGTGCCCGCGATCAGGAGATGCGGCATGCGGGCGAGATCGGAGACGACGGCTTCGCCGCCGATATTCTTGCCCAGCGCAAGCGTCAGCTTGGAGTTCGAATTCTCATAGTCCGGCGTTTCGAGCAGTTCGCGCAGGAATACCATCTCGCGCTTGTGGTTGGGAAGCTCGATGCCAATGGCGTTGCGGCCGGGCACGACCGCGACGCGGGCCGAAACGGCGCTCATCGAACGCGCGATGTCGTCCGCCAGCGCGATGACGCGTGACGATTTGATGCCGGGTGCGGGTTCGAGTTCGTAGAGCGTGACGACGGGACCCGGATGGACATTGATGATCTCGCCGCGAATGCCGAAATCGTCGAGAACGGATTCGAGAAGCCGCGCATTCTGCTGCAGCGCCTCGTCGGTCATGAGCGTGGTATTGCCGGTCGATTTCGGCTTGGTCAGAAGGCTCAGCGGCGGAAGCTGGTAGTTGCTTGCCGGTTCGAGCGGCAGCGCGGGCTGAGCCTCGCGCACGGCGCGTTTGGAAGGCTTCGGCTTCGGCGCGGAGCGGCTGACGCGCGGCGCAGATTTTCCGTCGAGCGTCGGTTCAAGACGGCCGCGCTTGAGGATCGAGGGCACGTCGTCTTCGATCTCGTCATCCTCGAAATCGACGTCGATCTCGTCTTCGTCCTCGTAATCATCATCGTCTGGTTCGGACTTGCGCGCGCTGCGGCTCTTGAAACCTGCGACACGCGCCTCGGCGATCTCGTCGGCGGAAAGCGGTGCATAGTCGCCATCGCGCATCAGCCGGTCGCGCAGGTCGGTGAAGATGTCGCCGACGCTCCAGGCCAGTACGCGCAGGCGGCTCGGCTCGACATCGGGGCGATGAGGGCGCTTGCCGCGGCGCTGCGGTGCCGGCGGCTCGATCTCGCCTCCGCGCGGACGGCGGCGGACGGGATAAGCGAGCTGCTCTTCTTCCTCGTCCTCCGCCTCTTCGCGGCGCCAGAAGGCGGAGCGGTCCGTCAGCGCGACGATCTCGTTCCATTCGACATCTGCGGCGTAGAGCACGAGGAAGCCTGCAATGGGTGCGGTGACGAGGGCCGTCAGCGCATAGGACATGCCGTTGCCGATGAAGGGTGCGAAAACCTGCAGGCCGAGCGCCGAGAGCGCGTCGCCGAGAACGCCGCCGAAGCCGAGACCCGGCGCCAGCGCCCAGATGGCGAGCAGCGGCAGCGTGCCGAGAAAGGCGGCGGCGAAAAGCGTGGCGAGGAGCCAGGCGGCAACGCGCAGCACGAGCCGCCGCGGCATGTCGTGGCGGGCGAGCCGGATGCCCCACGCGATGGGCGGCGCGAACAGGAATACTGTGCCAAGCCCGAGTGTTTGCAGGAGGATGTCGGAAATATAGGCACCCGGCATGCCCATCCAGTTTCGCGGGGCAAGGCCGGTCGCATTGTTGAGGCTCGGGTCGTGGCGCGACCAGCTCACCAGCGCGAGGAATCCGAAAAGGCCGAACATGACGAGGGCGGCGCCCGCCAGCTCCTCGAAGCGGCGGCCCAGAAACACGCGTGCGCCCATCGGCAGAAAGGCGAGCGGGTTCAGACTCCTCACACGTATCCTCCAATTTTCGCGCGGCGCCGTCTTGGCTTGCCTGCGCGATCCCTTACCACCTGCACGTCCCCGCGGCGCAGCCCCGATCACAGCCAGATCACATTCATAGAATGGCCGCCATGCGGGCAAGCGCCTCTTCCGTTGCGGTCTGGCTTTCGACCAACGCGACGCGGATATAGGCCGCGCCGGGATTGCCGCCGCCGTCTATGGAATCTTCGCGCGAGAGATACTTGCCGGGCAAGACCTTCACGCCACCTTTGGCCCAGAGTTCGCGGGTCGCGGCTTCGCCGTCGCCGACATCGAGCCAGAGAAAGAATCCGCCCGCCGGTCGATAGAAGCCGAAGCGATTGCCGAGAATGCGCTCCGCCGCGTCGATCTTGGCGCGGTAGCGGGCGCGGTTCTCCTCGACATGGGCCTCGTCGTTCCAGGCGGCGGCCGAGGCCGCCATGATCGGCATCGGCACCTGCGGCGCTGCGATGTTGCGGAAATTGCGGAAGCGGACGAGGAAATCGCGGTCGCCCGCGATGAAGCCCGAGCGCAGGCCCGGCAGGCTCGATCGCTTCGAAAGCGAATGGAACACGACCACATTGTCGAGCGTGCCGGAGAGTTCGATTGCAGCCTGAAGCGCGCCAGCCGGTTTCTCACGGTCGTAGATTTCGGCATAGCACTCGTCGATGGCGAGCAGGATGCCGTGACGACGCGCGAGGCCGATCAGGTCCTTCAGCTGATCGAGGCTCGCCACCGCGCCTTGCGGGTTCGCGGGCGAGCAGAAATAGATCATCGAGGTCCGTGCGAGCAGCTCTTCGGGCAGGCTCGCGAAATCGGGCATGAAGCCGTTCTCGCGGTTCGCCGCCACATAGACGGGCTCGGCGCCCGCCGCCAGCGCCGCCGCCGCATAGCACTGGTAGAAAGGGTTCGGCATCAGGATCGCCGGGCGCTGGCCCTTTTTCGAAAGGGGCGTGGCGACGAAGGCGATGTTGAAGAGCGCTTCGCGCGTCCCGTTCACCGGCAGGATCTGAAGCTCGGGATCGAGCGGCTTTTTCGGGCCGATCACGTCAGGGCCGAGGCCATAGCGCCGACCGAGCCATGCGGCGACGGAGGCGCGGAAATCGGGCGTGCCGGAGATCGGCGGATATTTGCCGAATTCCTTCGCATGCGCCGCGATGGTTTCCATCACGAAATCCGGAAAGGGGTGCTGCGGCTCGCCCAGCGACATGACGATCGGCGCCATGCCCGGCTGGACCCCCTCAATCAGCGCATTGAGGCGCGGAAAGGGGCCGTCAGGCAGCGTTTCGAAGCGATTATGCGTCAGGTCCGGCGCGGTCATTGAGGCGCAGCATCTCCAGCGGTGCGCCCGGGAGGGCGCGAGAAGTCGGGTCGCGAAGCAGCGTGTTGCTTCGCGGCGCGATCTTACCGGGCTCACCGGAGTCGGTCTACCTGCCTGGATCGACTGGACCAGTGGAAAAACCTGTGGAGTCTTCGGCCTTTATCCACACACCTGGAAGTATTTCCTTAATCCTTGCTTCGCCTTTTATCGCCGACTCGCTCAGCGCTGGCCCATCTCGGCTTCCGGAGTGGAGCCGATCTTGTGGATTGCGAGGTCCGCGCCTTGCATTTCATCGCTCTTGGCGAGGCGAATGCCGACTGCCTTCTTGAGGCCGCCATAGATGATGAAGCCCGCCGCGAGCGCATAGGCCGCCCCGCCCAGCGAACCGATGAGCTGGCTCATGAAGGTGACGCCGCCAAGGCCGCCGAGTGAGGTCAGGCCGAAAATGCCGCAGGCGATTCCGCCCCAAAGGCCGCAAAGCCCGTGCAGCGCCCAGACGCCGAGCACGTCGTCGAGCTTCAGGCGCGCCTGGCTCCATTCGAACATGTAGACGAAGAGCCCCCCCGCGACGCCGCCGGTCACCAGCGCGCCGAGCGGGTGCATCAGGTCCGAGCCCGCGCAGACGGCGACGAGGCCCGCCAGCGCGCCGTTGTGAACGAAGCCGGGGTCGTTTCGACCCGCGATCAACGCCACGAGGATGCCGCCGACCATCGCCATCAGCGAATTCATGGCGACGAGGCCCGAAACGCTGGCGAGCGAGCCGGCGGACATCACGTTGAAGCCGAACCAGCCCACGCAGAGCAACCAGGAGCCCAGCGAAAGCCAGGGGATCGAGGAGGGCGGAAAGCCGACAAGGCGGCCGTCCTTGGTGTAGCGCCCGGTGCGGTGGCCGAGCAGGGCGACTGCACCGAAAGCGAGCCAGCCGCCCATCGCATGGACAACGATCGAGCCGGCGAAATCGTGGAAATTCGCGCCGAAGGTGGCGGCAAACCAGTCCTGAACACCGTGATTGCCGTGCCAGACCAGACCTTCGAAGAACGGATAGACAAGGGCGGTGATGATGGCGGTCGCCGCAAGCTGCGGCCAGAACTTCGCCCGTTCCGCGATGCCGCCCGAGATGATGGCCGGGATCGCGGCCGCGAAGGTGAGCAGGAAGAAGAATTTGACGAGGTCGCGGCCCTGCGGCGCGAAGCCGGCGCCTTCATTGCCGTTCAGTACCGCCGCACTCTGGAAGAAATGGACGCCATAGGCCACGCCATAGCCGATCAGGAAATAGGCCAGCGTCGAAACGGCGAAGTCGACCAGGATCTTCACCAGCGCATTGACCTGGTTCTTGTGCCTGACCGTGCCGACCTCAAGAAAGGCGAAGCCCGAATGCATCGCAAAGACGAGGATGGCGCCCATGAGAATAAAAAAGACGTCCGCGCCGTTGGAGACGCCGGGTCCGGTCGGGTTCATTGGAGATGTCTTCCCTGCCATGCCCTTGGCCGCTCAGGTGAGCGGCGTTTCGGGCCCTTCTTTTTCTGGATTGCCTATGAGGCGACCTGTTGCCGTCCTTTTGGACAGGCACATTGCCCAATCAAGGGGCATGCCATGTGGCTGCCAGATTTTTCAGCAGGGAAAATCAATCACTTGGCGTTATCGGCGCCAGAGCGAGAAAGTATTCAGCAGAAAATCGCCCAGATATCGGTCCCGATTTCTAGGCATTCCGCAAAAATATTAGGCAGAAAGAGCCCGGAAGAGGGAGTTCCGGGCTCTCCTGGAGGGACGCCTTGCAGCCGGAGGAGGCCGGAAGGGGCGCGTAATGGAAGGGGCCACCCGACGACGAAGGCGCCTGACCTTCGCCGCCGGGCTATTGCTGGATCAGATTGCGTCCGAGTCGGTTTCGCCGGTGCGGATGCGGAGAGCCGATTCAACCGGCACGACGAAGATCTTGCCGTCGCCGATCTGGCCGGTCTTGGCCGCGCCGCTGATTGCCGACACCGTCTTCGCGACGAGATCGGAAGGCACCACCACCTCGATCTTGATCTTGGGCAGGAAGTTCACGGCGTATTCAGCGCCGCGATAGATTTCTGTCTGGCCCTTCTGCCTTCCGTAGCCTTTGACTTCGGAAATGGTCAGACCCTCGATGCCGAGCGAGGTCAGAGCCTCGCGGACTTCGTCGAGTTTGAAGGGCTTCACGATCGCCACAACGAGCTTCATTTTGGTTTCCTCTTTTGCTTGCCGCCGTCCGGCCTCGCGGCCTTACGGAAATTCTGATCACTCGAACCGGAGAGCCTTGAAGGCGCCGGCCACCACTATTCACCATTAATCAAGAACCGTGCCGTAGGTGAAAAACGCCGTAAGCTCTTGTTTTCACGTTTACTTCCGGTTGAAGAAGCGAAAGCGGCAAAGTTCTGTACACGGCCGAAGAGGGCCAGTTCGCGTATTGGAAGGCAGATGCCGCTTTCTTGTGCAGGTTGCGTCGCGGCAATTCCGCACTGTCGGGAAATCGATACCGGCCTGAAAAAAAGGGCGCCCAACCAGTGTCTCTGGAGGGGCGCCCCTGTCCGCAACTGGCCCAGAAGGGCAGTGCTTACTGAACCACCTCACCATGCAGGTTGATGTCGAGGCCTTCGACTTCTTCCTGCGGCGAGACGCGGAGACCGAAGAAGATCTTCACGACCATGAGGAGCACGAAGGTGCCGATGCCCGAGTAGACCAGGGTGTAGAGGACACCCTTGACCTGGGTCATGACCTGGGCCCAGTTGCCGTCGATGGCGCCGACCGGCGCAGTCGCACCCGTGACCGCCATCGTGGCGAAGACACCGGTGAGGAGCGCGCCGACGATGCCGCCAACGCAGTGCACGCCGAAGACGTCGAGAGCGTCGTCATAGCCCAGCGCACGCTTCACAGCGGTCGAGGCGATGAAGCAGATGATGCCGGCGGCGAGACCGATCCAGAGCGCGCCGACCGGATCGACGAAGCCCGAGGCCGGGGTGATGGCGACGAGGCCGGCGACGGCGCCCGAGCACATGCCGAGAAGCGTCGGCTTCTTGTGGACGACCCATTCCGCGAACATCCAGGCGATGGCGGCCATGCCGGTCGCGATCTGCGTGACGATGAAGGCGAAGCCGGCGCGGCCATCGGCGGCGAGTTCCGAACCCGCGTTGAAGCCGAACCAGCCGACCCACAGCAGCGAGGCGCCGATCATGGTGAGCACGACGTTGTGCGGCGCCATGTTTTCGTGGCCGTAGCCCTTGCGCGGACCGAGGACGAGGCAGGTCACGAGACCGGCAATGCCGGCGTTGATGTGAACGACCGTGCCGCCGGCGAAGTCGAGAACGCCTGCGGTGCCGAGGAAGCCGCCGCCCCAGACCCAATGGCAGACCGGCGCGTAGATGAAGATCAGCCACAGGCCCATGAAGGCGAGCAGCGAGGAGAACTTCATGCGATCGGCGAAGGCGCCCGTGATGAGCGCCGGCGTGATGATCGCGAAGGTCATCTGGAAGACCATGAAGACGCTTTCGGGAATGACGCCCGAAACATTGCCCACCGCCAGGCCCTTCAGGAAGACGCGGTCGAAGCCGCCGATATAGGCCTGCAGCGCGCCGCCGTCACGGAAGGCGAGCGAATAGCCGATGATCGTCCACAGGACGGTCACGAGCGCTGTAATCGCGAAGTTCTGCGCGGTGATCGCCACCACGTTCTTCTTGCGCACCATGCCGCCGTAGAAGAGGGCAAGGCCCGGGATCGTCATCAGAAGCACGAGGGCGGAGGATGTGAGCATCCATGCCGTCGAACCGCTGTCGATCTTCGGGGCTTCGTCTGCGAAGGCACTGCCTACCGAACCGAGGAGCGCCAGCGTTGTCGCTGCAACTCCAAGGGGGATGTGTCGCAAGACCCCCTTTTCCTTTCCTGTCTCAGTCATCCGTCTCTCCATTGACTGCCGGGTCACTGCCCCCCGGCTTTGAATGCTCGGGCGCCCGTTTGATTGTGCAAGCGATGCACGCAGCGGCGCTTGGGCGACAAGTGTTCTCAAGAACCGTGCCGAACGATCAAGAGTCAGGTAGCCCATTGATTCGGCCCGCATTTCTGGCACATAGGGCTGGTGGCTCATGACTATGGGCAATAAAAATGCCCAATAAAAGTGCAAAATCATCCAAACGCACAAGTTTTGGGCATTGATTGGCCGTGGTGTGGCGCATGCGGGAAAATTGAGTGCGAGAAGGCCCCGGCCTGGCTTTCGCGCTTTGCACTCCTCCTCTAAAGTTCCGCCGTCGAAGGGCCGCAGCAGAGCCCGGACAGTGAGTGCGGACGGGCAGTCCGCATTTCACAGGGAAACGAACAGGGATGGGGAGGTCATGGCTCAGACATCGGGCAGGACGTGGCCCGCGGCGCTAAGCGTTGCGGTTTGTGTGGCGCTCGCCGCGGCGGTCGGCTGGCAGTTCATCAGGGCAAAGGGCGATGGCGCCCCCGGGCGGTCGATCGCGGTCGGCGAAAAAGCTCCGGGTAAAGAGTATAAGGGGCCGGCCGATGTGGACGGCGCCCGCGTCGCCAATGCGGATAGCGAACCCGGCAACTGGCTTGCCTACGGTCGCACATATGACGAGCAGCGCTTCTCGCCGCTCAATCAGATCAACGACAAGAATATCGGCCAGCTCGGTCTTGCCTGGTCCTACGACACGGACACGGTGCGCGGCCTCGAGGCCTCGCCCATCGTCGTCGACGGCGTCATGTACACGACGCTCTCCTGGGGCATTACGGCGGCGCTTGATGCGAAGACCGGCAAGGAGCTGTGGCGCTTCGATCCGGAAGTGCCCGGCGAGTGGGGCCGCTACGGCTGCTGCGACGTCGTCAATCGCGGCGCGGCTGTCTGGAAGGGCAAGGTCTATGTGGCGAGCTTCGATGGTCGCCTCTTCGCCCTCGACGCGAAGGACGGCCATGTCGTCTGGAAGGTCAACACCGTTCCCGGCGCGCCCTACACCTCGACCGGCGCACCGCGCGTCATCAACGGCAAGGTGCTGATCGGCAATGGCGGCGGCGAATATGGCGTGCGTGGTTACCTGACCGCTTACGACGCAGAAACCGGCAAGCAGGTCTGGCGCTTCTACACCGTGCCGGGCGACCCCTCGAAGCCGATCGAAAATCCCGAACTTGAAAAGGCCATTCCGACATGGAAGGGCGGCGAGTGGTGGAAGGTCGGCGGCGGCGGCACTCCGTGGGATTCGATGGTCTATGACCCGAAGCTCAACACCCTCTATGTCGGCACCGGCAACGGCTCGCCCTGGACGCGCTACATCCGCTCTCCAGGTGGCGGCGACAATCTCTATCTCTCCTCGATCGTCGCGCTCGATCCCGAGACCGGCAGAATGAAGTGGTATTACCAGGAGACGCCGGGCGACAACTGGGACTACACCTCGACGCAGCCCATGATGCTCGTCGACCTTCCCTGGGAAGGAAAGCAGCGCAAGCTCATCCTGCATGCGCCGAAGAACGGTTTCTTCTATGTGCTCGACCGCGAAACGGGCGAGCTTCTGTCGGCGAAGCCCTTCGTGTCAGTCACCTGGGCGAGCCATGTCGACATGAAGACGGGACGCCCCGTCGAATTGCCGGTCAGCGACTATCAGAAGCAGACGCAGTTCGTTCTGCCGTCGGCCAATGGTGGCCATAACTGGCATCCCATGGCCTACAATCCGCAGACGGGCCTCGTCTATCTGCCCACGCAGGACATCGCCGGCATTTACTCCCTTTCGTCGGAGTGGAAGAAGGACCACAAGTTCACGGTTAAGAAGAACTGGTGGAATCCGGGCCTCGACTGGGAAGCCTATATCGACGCGATCAAGGCCCTTCCTGAAATGCCGCCGAGCCACGGCTATCTGAAAGCCTGGGACCCGATCAAGGGCGAGGTGAAGTGGCAGGTCGAATATCCCGCGCCGCTCAATGGCGGCGTGGTGACGACGGCCGGCAATCTCGTCTTCCAGGGCACGGCGCTTGGTCATCTGATCGCCTACAAGGCCGATACGGGCGAGAAGGTCTGGGATCAGGATGTGCAGACCGGCATTGTTGCGCCGCCCATCACTTATGAGGTCGATGGCGTGCAATATCTCGCCGTGCTCGCAGGCTGGGGGGGCGTCAACATCACCTCGGGCGATGCGCGTGTTTCGGCTGCGGCGAAGTACGGCAATGCCGGAAAGCTGCTCGTCTACAAGATCGGCGGCACTACCGAACTGCCGAAACTTGCAGAGCGCGATCAGTCGATCCCGGCATGGCCGGCGTTGACCGCGTCGAAGGAGCAGATCCGCAAGGGTGAAGTCGCCTTTGCCGGTACCTGCATGCTTTGCCACGGCGCGCTGGCGATCTCGCCGGGCGTCACGCCGGATCTGCGGCGCATGAGCGAAGCCACGCGCGAGAACTTCCAGGAAATCGTGCGCGGCGGTATGCTGAAGGATCGCGGCATGGCGAGCTTCGCCGATCTTCTCTCGAAGGAAGACGTCGACGCGATCTACTCCTACATCCAGAAGCGCGCGCTTGAAGACCGCGCCCGCATGGCACCGGTGCGCTAAAACGCATCGCACGAAAAGACGAAAGCCCCGGAGGAAACTCCGGGGCTTTTTGTTCGGGTG
>DAIEIL010000177.1 GCA_027352645.1 Rhodobiaceae bacterium
CATGACGCTCAACCCGCTCGTGCCAGAACTTCAGGTGAGCGATTTCGATCACAGCCTCGCCTTCTACCGCGACGTGCTCGGCTTCGAGATTCTCTACATGCGCGGGGAAGAACGCTTCGCCTTTCTCAACCGCGAGGGCGCGCAGCTGATGATCGAGCAGCCGGTCGATCCGGAGCGCATGTGGAATACGGCCGAGCTTGCGCCGCCTTTCGGGCGCGGTATCAACTTTCAGATACGTGTCGGCGATGTCGACGCGCTTCATGCCTCGCTTGAGGCGCATGGCGTTCCGTTCTTCCTGCCGATGGAGGAGAAGTGGTATCGCCGCGACGACGAGCTTCTCGGCAACCGCCAGTTCCTCGCGCAGGACCCGGATGGCTATCTGCTGCGCTTCTACCAGGATCTCGGCGCAAAGCCGGTGACCCGCGCCTGACCCGCACTATTTTCGCGCGCCGAGGCTCCGGCGAAGCGTGGTAAGCGCTGCTTCACGGACGCTCGGAAGGTCCGTAGTCGGATCGATCAGGCATTGCGTGCTGATGCCGAGGAGAAGGCTGCCCACCATGAGTGCCGATGTCTCGGCCACGAGGTCGAGCGCCACGGTGCCGTCCTTCTGGCCCTTTTCGATGAGCGCCTGGAAGCGTTCCTTCGCTCGCTGATGAGAGGCGGCGAAAGCCGTGCGCGAGCGGGAGAGGGTGGCGACGGAGCCCGCCATGGCCACGAAATAGGAGCGCACCGCCTGCTCCGCCTCGAAGTTGCGCAGATAGACGTCAACCGAAGCGAGAATCGCGTCGAGGCCAGGCAGGTTTTCGAGGTGGAGCCCCGCTGCCAGCTCGTCGGAACGCTCGTGCAGGTGGTCGATCAGCGCCTCGATCAGGCCCTCCTTCGAACCGAATCGTTGGCTTGCGAGCCCGCGGCTGTAACCCGCCCGCGCGCCGACTTTTTCGAAGGTCGCAGCCTGAAAGCCTTCTTCTGCAATGAGTTCAGCTGCCGCGAGCAGGAGGCTCTGGTCTGACTGGGCGCGTCTTTCCGCCTGGGTGCGGCGAGCGGGCGCATGTTTTGCGGTGTCGAGCATCATCTTTCTTGTTTACATAGTTGTTGGACGTATAGCAACATTCATCCCAAGAACCAACGCCGCCGGACAAGCCGGTGTCCCGCCTCCAAGGTCATCGGCCGGAGGGGGCGGGAGAACAGGGAGATCAGAGACGCCATGACGATTCCACAGGAAATCGCCGATACCATTGTCGATCCGAAGGCCTATGCCGACGGGAAGCGTATCGACGACGCCTTCTCGTTCCTGCGCAAGGAAATGCCCTTGGCCCAGGCGACGCCCGCGGACTACGACCCGTTCTGGGTGGTGACGAAGCATGCCGACATTCTGGAAGTCGAGCGTCAGAACGACCTCTTCCACAATGGCGACCGCGCCGCGACGCTGGTGCCCAGAGAGGTCGATCTGAAGGTGCGTGAGATGATGGGCGGCTCGCCGCATCTCGTCCGCTCGCTGGTCCAGATGGATAACCCGGACCACATGGCCTATCGCCGCATTACCCAGGGCGCCTTCCTGCCGCAGAACCTGCGCAAGCTCGAAGACCGTATCCGTGAGATCGCGCGCGGTTTCATCGATCGCATGGCCGCGAAGGGCGACACCTGCGACTTCGCCCGCGACGTCGCTTTCCTCTATCCGCTGCATGTCATCATGGAAGTGCTTGGTGTGCCCGAGGTCGATGAGCCGCGCATGCTCAAGCTGACCCAGGAACTTTTCGGCAGCGCCGACCCGGAACTGAACCGCCTCGGCGCCGAAGTGAAGGACCCGGCGGTCGGTCTCGCCGCCATGGCCGAAACGGTGGGTGAGTTCATCACCTACTTCAACGAAATGACGGAAGACCGTCGCCGCAAGCCGCGCGAGGACCTTGCCAGCCTCATCGCCAATGCGACGATCGACGGCCAGCCGCTCGATCACTTCGCGGCCATGTCCTACTACATCATCGCCGCGACGGCGGGTCACGACACGACCTCGAACACCACGGCGGGCGGCCTCTGGGCCATCGCCGAGCGCCCGGATCAGTTCAAGCGCCTCAAGGCCGATCCCTCGCTCATCCCGTCCTTCCTCGAAGAGACGATCCGCTGGGTGACGCCGGTGAAGCATTTCATGCGCACGGCGACTGCCGACGCCGAAGTGCATGGCCAGAAGATCGCCAAGGGCGACTGGATGATGCTCTGCTACCCGTCCGGCAATCGCGACGAGGACGTGTTCGCCGATCCCTTCGAGTTCAAGATCGACCGTTCGCCCAACAAGCATGTCGCCTTCGGCTATGGCGCGCATGTCTGCCTTGGCCAGCATCTCGGCCGCATGGAAATGCGCGTGCTGTGGGAAGAGCTTCTGCCGCGTTTGGAAAGTGTCGAACTGAACGGCACGCCCAAGCTGATGCAGGCCAATTTCGTCTGCGGACCGAAGTCGGTTCCAATCCGCTTCAAGATGCATTGATCGCCTCGCGGAACAGGGAGTCGCTTCAATGAAGACATGGCAATGCCGGACCTGCGGCTTCATCTACTTTGAAGCCGAGGGTCTGCCGGAGGAGGGAATTCCTGCCGGCACAAAATGGGAAGAAATCCCGGACGACTGGATCTGTCCGATGTGCGGGACGCCCAAAGTCGATTTCGACATGATTGAACTCGACTGAACGACCATAGAACCGGCGCCTTTCGAGGCGCCGGTTTTCCTTCGTTGACGTAGCGGCATGTGGCGCGAGTGTTGACCGCGCCCATGCCGCACTTCATTGTTCACAAAACACCAAAATAACGGCCGGCAAGACCGGTCAGGGGAGGTTTTGCCATGCTTACCAAGGCTGATGATTTTCCGATTCATCAAACCGCGGAGCCGATCGCCTATGCCGGCACGGACCGCAATTTCTACGACCGCTATTTCTTCAACGGCTACACCAAGTCGGGCGACGTTTTCTTCGCAGCGGCGCTGGGCGTGTACCCGCATATCAACATCATGGATGCGTCCTTCTGCGTCGTCGTGAACGGCGTGCAGCACAACATCCACGCCTCGCGTTTCCTCAACATGGAGCGCATGGACACGCATGTCGGTCCGATTTCGGTCGATGTCGTCGAGCCGCTGCAGTCGCTCCGCATCCGTGTCGCCGACAATGAGCACGGCATTCGCGCCGACGTCACCTTCCACGCGCGCACCCGCGCGCTGAAGGAGCCGCGCTTCACGCGCCGCAACGGCCCGCGCACGCTGATGGACCTCACGCGCCTCACGCAGAACGGCACCTACGAAGGCTGGATCGAAGTGAAGGGGCAGCGTTTCGAGGTGAAGCGCGATGTCTTCTGGGGCACGCGCGACCGTTCATGGGGCGTTCGGACCATCGGCGCCGCCGATCCGCAGCCCATGGTTCCGCCCATGCCGTTCCAGTTCTACTGGCTCTGGGCGCCGCTCAACTTCGAGGACCGCATCACGCTCTATCACGTCAATGACGATGAGCATGGCGATGCCTGGAACCAGAACGCGGTCATGTGCCTGGAAGGCGGGGAGCCGGAGGAAATTCCGGACTGCCGTTCGGAGCTGCAGTTCATTCCCGGATCGCGCCACGCGAAATCCGCGACCATTTTCCTCAACCACCACAAGGCCGGCCAGTCGCGCATCGACCTCACGCCCAAGTGGAACTTCTACATGCTTGGCCTCGGCTACGGGCATCCCGAATGGGCGCATGGCGCCTACAAGGGCGAACTCGAAGTCGGCTACGAGGAGCTCAAGCTCTCCGAGGTGCCGAGCTATGTGCCGCCGCATCTCCACATCCAGGCCTTTGTCGATGCGAAGCTGACGCTGCCCGACGGTTCGACGCGGGCGGGCTCGGGCGTTCTCGAACAGCTCATCATCGGCCCGCATGCGCCGTCCGGCTTCAGCGACATCCTCGATCCGTTCAAGGGCTGAGGGCGCGCATCATGGACGAACTTGCAAAGCGCTTTGCCACTTATCTCGCGC
>DAIEIL010000191.1 GCA_027352645.1 Rhodobiaceae bacterium
TTGGCAGCAATTTGTCAAAAATGCATAGAAATTAGTGTGATCGAGCATGAGCAAGGCCTTCACGAAAGAAAGTGAAAACGACCTCGACGACGATCTCGAGACAACGGACGCTTTGCCGCCGGGCACGAAGAATTACATCACGCGTAAGGGCTTTGATCGGCTGCAGGCGGAGCTTCGTCATCTTAAGCGCGTCGAACGACCAAAAGTTGTTGAGACGGTTGCATGGGCCGCAGGCAATGGCGATCGCTCGGAGAATGGCGATTACATTTATGGAAAGAAGCGCCTGCGGGAAATCGACCGCCGTATGAGGTTTTTGGGCAAGCGGCTTGAGATCGCGGAGGTCGTCGATCCGGCGCGCCAGACGAAACGCGATCAGGTCTTTTTCGGCGCGACCGTGACCTATGAGAATAAGGCGGGGGAGGAGCGGACGGTGCGAATCGTCGGCGTGGACGAGGCACAAAGCGAACTCGGCGAGATAAGCTGGGTATCTCCGGTCGCGCGGGCCTTATTGAAGGCGGAGGTGGGCAATCAGGTCGAAGTGCGCACGCCGAACGGTCCCGAAATGCTCGAAATCGTCGATATCCGATATGAAGAAAAATGAAAAAGGCCGGGAAAGTTGAAGTTCCCGGCCTTTCAATTCATTGAAGTCAGTCGCTGAAATCAGCCGCCATTGGCCGAGCGCTTGCGGGCGCGGCTGCCGGGGCGGTTGCGGCTTTGGTTCCTGCCGCCATCATTCTTGCGCTGTTCGCCCTGGGCCGCTGCGGCGTGACCGCCAGCGCCGGGGCGCTTGCCATGCGCCTGCGACTTGCCTTGCGGCTTGCCGCCGCGCGGCTGGCCCTGCTTCGGGCGCTGCTGGTGGCGGCGTTCGCCCTGGGGCTCCGCCGCGAAGGCGGCCGAAGGCGTGTCGCCGATCAGCGGGCGCGTATCAACGACCTGGAGTGTGCGGCGCGTCAGGCGTTCGATCTGCTTGAGATAGGAGCGTTCCGAAGCATCGCAGAAGGAAAGCGCGATGCCGCTGGTTCCAGCGCGAGCCGTGCGGCCGATGCGGTGGACATAGCTTTCCGGTTCGTTCGGCAATTCGAAATTGATGACATGCGTGATGCCGTCGACGTCGATGCCGCGCGCCGCGATGTCTGTCGCGACGAGGACGCGCGCCTGACCGCTGCGGAACTGTTCCAGAGCGCGCTGGCGCGCACCTTGCGACTTGTTGCCGTGGATCGCTTCCGACGGAACGCCGCCCTTTTCGAGCTGTTCGCTGACGCGGTTGGCGCAATGCTTGGTGCGCGTGAAGATGATGACGCGGGAGAGATCGGGATTTTCGAGAAGCTTGGCGAGAAGCTCGCGCTTGCGCTTCTGGTCGACGAAGAGGACATGCTGTTCGATGCGATCGACGGTCACGACTTCCGGCGTGACTTCGACGCGAACCGGCGAGCGAAGGATTTCCGCCGCCAGAGATTCGATCGACTTCGGCATGGTCGCGGAGAAGAGCAGCGAATGGCGCTCGCGCGGCATGGTGGCGATGATCTTCTTCACATCGTTGACGAAGCCCATGTCGAGCATGCGGTCGGCTTCGTCGAGGACGAGGATCTTCGTGTCGGCAAGCTTCACATGGCGCTGGTTCATCAGGTCGAGCAGGCGGCCGGGCGTGGCGACGAGAATGTCGACGCCGTTCACCATCGCCTTCACTTGGCGCAGCTGGCTTACGCCGCCGAAGATGACCGTGTGGCTGAGATGAAGGTTGCGGCCATAAACGGCGAGGCTCTCGTCGATCTGGATGGCCAGTTCGCGCGTCGGCGCGAGGATAAGCGCGCGTGCGCCGCGGGGCGTGCGCTTCGTCTGGTCATGGGCGAGTTTCTGGAGGATGGGCAGCGCGAAAGCCGCCGTCTTTCCGGTGCCCGTCTGTGCGAGGCCGAGGAGATCGCGGCCCTGCAGCAGCGAGGGAATCGCCTGCAGCTGAATGGGGGTAGGGGTTTCGTAGCCCTCGGCGGCAAGCGCACGGCAAATAGGCTCGACAATGCCGAGGTCGGCGAAAGTTTGGGTCGTCATTCTGTCACTAATCTTTCAGACAAGCGGATCGGTGCCGACCGGAATGGTCGGACCTCTGGCGCGGGTTACCGCGTCCAACGCGCTTGGATCGGGGGGATCTGACTGTGCCGAGATTAGGCGCGTCCGGGGCGCAAGGCCCGCTGAAATGGACGGCGCAAAGCGCGCTCGCGAGAACAGTCACGGGGGTAGATGCGCTCTCCATCGCCATAAGTCAAGGTGCCGCGAGGTTATGATATTTTCCGGCGCTCCGAATTTGGTGCATTTCCTTCATATTTCGAGCCGGCGAACATCGTCGCGAAGACGCGCGGCGGGCGCCTTTCCCCATTGAGGCGGCGCCGTATTCTGGGCATGATCGCGCCATTCGCGAGGCTGAAGGCGTGAAGGGGAAGCGATGATAACTGCCTATGTGAGATCGAACGGCACGCTCAGCCCCTTGCCCGTCGAACCTCATGGGCCGATCCCCGAAGCCGTGGTCTGGCTCGATCTGCTGGAGCCGACGCCGGAAGAGGAGCGCTTCGTCGACGAGGTTCTGGGTCTCGACGTTCCTTCCGAAGAAGAGATGCAGGAGATCGAGGTTTCGAGCCGCCTCTACCAGGAGCGCGGCGCGCTCTACATGACGGCGACCGTCATGGTCGGCGCCGACACGGCAAAGCCCGGCCGCTCGCCCGTCACCTTCGTTCTCGTCGGTCACCGCCTGCTCACGCTGCGCTATGCCGAGCCGCTGCCTTTCCGCGTTTTCGCCGCAAAGGCGAGGCGCCACACCGTCCTGTCGAGCACGGGCGAGGAGGTACTGGCGGGGCTTCTCGACGCCATCGTCGATCGCGTCGCCGATATTCTCGAACGTGTGCAGGGTGAAATCGACACGCTGTCGAGCGATATCTTCGTGCGGGATGACAGCGCGGCCAAGCTCGATTTCGATGAGGTGTTGCGGCGCGTCGGTCAGGTTCAGGCGCTGACCACCCAGGCGCGCGAGAGCCTTGTCAGCATCGCCAGGCTTCTGAGCTTCATCGGCAGGCCTGCGGAAACGAAGCTGCCCAAGGCCTTCGAGCGTGGCTTCAAGACCATCGCCCGGGACGTCATGGCCTTGAGCGACCATGCGAGCTTCCTGACCAGCAACATCAACTTCATGCTCGATGCCACGCTCGGCATGATTAACAACGAGCAGAACGGCATCATCAAGATTTTCTCGGTCGCCGCCGT
Source organism: Rhodobiaceae bacterium (assembly GCA_027352645.1). GTDB lineage: Bacteria > Pseudomonadota > Alphaproteobacteria > Parvibaculales > Parvibaculaceae > Parvibaculum. The sequence goes on from DAIEIL010000191.1 coordinate 3,247, forward strand.
GGTCTTCCTGCCGCCGACCCTCGTCGCCAGCATTTACGGCATGAATTTCGACATCATTCCCGAACTGAAATGGCAATTCGGCTATCTCTGGGCAATCGGGTTGATGGTCGCTTCGGCCATTGTGCCGTACTGGTATTTCAAGCGGCGCGGCTGGCTCTAGGCCGCGGGCTCAGGGCGATTGAGCCTGTGAAAATGAAAGCTCTGCAATGCCTGGCTTCCGGGTGCCAAATTCCCTTGCGGTACCATGTGATAAAATGTTCACTACGCGCCGAATGGGGCGGCAGGTTCCGCCCGAAAAACCGGAGAAATCTGCGCTTTTTGAGGGCGGTCGCAAGCCGACTCGGAAGGTGGCAAACGGCGCGTCTGGCGCCTGAGAGGGACGAATGGGCCTCAAGGTTCTGATTCTGGGTGTAAACGGCTTCATCGGCAGCCATCTCAGCGAAACGATACTGCGAACGAAGAGCGACTGGGAGGTCTATGGAATGGACCTCCAGCAGGACAAGCTGGAAGGCTGCATGGGCCATCCGCGCTTCCACTTCGTCGAAGGCGATATCACCATCAACAAGGAGTGGATCGAGTATCACGTCCGCAAATGCGACGTGGTCCTGCCGCTGGTGGCCATCGCGACCCCCGCTATCTACGTCTCCGACCCGCTGCGCGTTTTCGAGCTCGATTTCGAGGCCAATCTCGCCATCGTCCGCTACTGCGTCCGCTACAAGAAGCGCGTCGTGTTCCCCTCGACCTCGGAAGTCTATGGCATGTCGCCGGACCAGGAGTTCGACGAGGAGACCAGCAATCTGGTGCTCGGCCCCATCGGCAAGCAGCGCTGGATCTATTCCTGCTCGAAGCAGCTTCTCGACCGCGTTATCCATGCCTATGGGCTCAAGGACCAGCTGCGCTACACGCTGTTCCGCCCCTTCAACTTCATCGGCCCGCGCCTCGACAACATCATGGCGGCCAATGAAGGCTCGTCGCGTGTGCTGACGCAGTTCCTCGGCAATATCCTGCGCGGCAAGGACATCCAGCTCGTCGATGGCGGCGCGCAGAAGCGTTGCTTCATCTATATCGACGACGCGGTCGAAGCGCTGATGCGCATTCTCGAAAACGAGAACGGCATCGCCGATCAGCGCATTTTCAACATTGGCAATCCGACGGCGGAGCTGTCGATCGCTGAGCTCGCCGAGATGATGCTTTCCGTTGTTGCCGAGTTCCCCGGCTATGAGAACGTGGCCGACCGCGTGAAGCTCGTGAACACGAGCTCGGGCGAATATTACGGCAAGGGCTACCAGGACATGCTGGTGCGCGTTCCTTCCATCAAGGCGATCCAGTCGCTCGGCTGGGAGCCCACGACCGATGTTCGTTCCGCCATTCGCAAGACGGTCGAATATTATATCGACCAGTTCGGCCCGGCCGCCGATCAGAACGCCGTCGAAACCGAGTTGCTGTGACAGGCGGCCAATTGCCGTCTGCCTTTAGTGGCCCGCCGTTAGTGGCCCGCCGTTAGTGGATTGACATGAGCGCATCGAGGCTCGCCATCAAGATCGACGTCGACACCGACCGCGGTACGCGGGAGGGCGTGCCGGCCTTGAGGGATATTCTCGCGCGCAAGGGTATTCCTGCGACGTTTCTCTTCTCGCTCGGGCCGGATAATACGGGGCGCGCCATTCGCCGTATCTTCCGGCCGGGCTTCTTCGGCAAGGTCAGCCGCACCAGTGTCGTCTCGACCTATGGTCTGCGGACGCTGATGAATGGCGTCGTCCTTCCGGGGCCGATGATCGCGAAGAAGAACGCCGCCATCCTGCGCTCGGTTGCCGATGCCGGTTTCGAAACGGGCATTCACTGCTGGGACCACGTGTTCTGGCAGGACAGGCTCTTCTCGCTGAGCGAGGCGAGGGTGGCCGAGGAGTTCGGCAAGGCGCGGCGCGCCTATGAAGATGTCTTTGGTCATCCCGCAAGGACGGCAGGCTCGGCGGGCTGGCAGGCCAATGCGGCGAGCCTCGCCGCATATGATGCGGCAGGGCTCGATTATGCGACCGATGTGCGCGGCGGTGCGCCCTTCATTCCGGTGGCGGATGGACGCCGCTTCCGCACGTTGCAAATTCCCACGACCCTGCCGACGCTCGACGAGCTGATGGGCCGCCCGGAATATCCGACGGAACGTCTTGCCGATGCGTTGCTCGATCGCCTTGCGGGTGGGCTCGATGTCTTCACCATTCACGCCGAAATCGAAGGAATGAGCATGGCCCAATGGTTCTCGGCGTTTCTCGACCGGGCAAGAGATCGCGGCGTCTCCTTCGTGTCGCTTGCCGACGAGGCGGCGAAGCTCAACGCGGACAGGACCGCCATTCCCGTCGCCACGCTCGAACAGGGCGAGATCGACGGCCGTTCCGGCGCCCTCGCGGTGCAGGGCGCGCGCATGGCAGGAGTGGCCGCATGACGCGCTATCTTCCGCTCATCTTCACCGGCGTCCTTCTCAATGCCGCCGCGCAATTGGCGCTCAAGCAGGGCATGCGGCAGATCGGCCATTTCGACTTCAGCCCCGCGACGCTGTTCGCCATGAGCTGGCGCATCGGCACGAACGGCTATGTCGTCTTCGGATTGGCCTGTTACGTCGTCAGCGTCGCCGTCTGGCTGCTCGCCCTGTCGCGCGTCGAGGTGAGTTTCGCCTATCCCTTGCTCTCCGTCGGCTACATCGTGACCGCCGTTGCCGCCTGGTATTTCTTTGGCGAAGCCGTGACGCCCGTCCGCATCGCCGGGATCGCCGTCATCATTGTCGGCGTTATCATGATCTCACGCAGTTGATCGAGAGCGTAAAACCATGAGCGAAGACATGACCACCGAGACGCACGCAGCGACGCTTTCGAAAGCGCCCGAGATCAGCATCGTCATTCCCGTCTACAACGAGGAAAAGAACCTCCCGCTGCTTTTCGAGCGGCTGACGGCCGTGGTCGACAAGCTCGGCCGCCCGGCAGAGATCGTCCTCACCGACGACGGCAGCAAGGACAATTCGCTCGCGCTTATGAAGAGCTTCGTCGAAAAGCGCCCCGACATCATGCGCGTCGTCGAGTTCGACCGGAATTACGGCCAGCACATGGCCGTCATGGCGGGTTTCGAGACGGCGCGGGGCGATATCATCGTGACGCTCGATGCCGACCTCCAGAATCCGCCGGAAGAAATTCCCAAGCTGATTGCCGAGATGGATGCGGGCCATGATGTCGTCGGCTCCTATCGCCGCGACCGTCAGGACAGCGTTTTCCGCACGCTGCCATCGCGCATCATCAATCTCATCCGCGAGCGCATCACTGGCATCAAGATGCGCGATCAGGGCTGCATGCTGCGCGCCTATCGCCGCAACATCGTCCGCATGATCGTAGAGAGCGGCGAGACGTCGACCTTCATTCCCGCGCTCGCCCAGTTCTATGCCGAACGGCCGAGCGAGGTGGAGGTGGAACATGCCGCGCGCCATGCGGGCACGTCGAACTACAATCTCTACAAGCTCATCCGCCTCAATTTCGACCTGATGACGGGCTTCAGCCTCGTGCCGCTGCAGGTCTTCACTATGGTCGGCATGGCGGTTTCGGCAGCGAGCCTTCTTCTCGTCATCTACATGTTCCTGCGCCGCATTGTCCTCGGGCCGGAAGTCGAAGGCATCTTCACGCTCTTCGCCATCCTCTTCTTCCTGCTCGGCGTGGTCATCACGGGTCTCGGCATCGTCGGCGAATATGTCGGCCGCATCTATCAGCAGATCCGCTCGCGCGCGCGTTTCCGCATTCGCGCCATCCACGAGAAAAACTGAGGATGGCAGAGCGCGCGCCCGCGAAGCAGGGGATCGTCGTCTTCGCCTATAGCGAGGTGGGGCACGCCTGCCTCAAGGCGCTGATCGACCGCGGCGAAAATATTCTCGCGCTGTTCACGCATGAGGATTCGCCGGACGAGCGGCAATGGTTCCGCTCCTGCGCGGCGCTGGCGAAAGCGCATGGCATTCCCGTTTACACGGCGGAGTCGCGCGAAGGCGATACGGTCGAGCGCGTCATCCGCGATCTCGCGCCGGATCTGATCTTCTCCTTCTATTATCGCAAGATGATCCCGGAGCGCATTCTCAATCTCGCGCGTCTCGGCGCCTACAACATGCATGGCTCGCTCCTGCCGCGCTATCGTGGGCGCGCGCCGCTCAACTGGGCGATCATCCACGGCGAGACGGAAACCGGCGTGACGCTGCATGTCATGGTGAAGGAGGCCGATGCCGGCGACGTCATCGACATGGAAGCCGTTTCGATCGGTCCCGAGGAAACGGCGGGTCAGGTCGCGGAGCGTATTCCGGCTGCCGCCGTTCGCCTCATCCTGCGCCAGATCGACGGCCTCAAGGCGGGCACCGCGTCGCGCCATGTGCAGGATGTGAGCAAGGCGACATATTTCGGCATTCGCAAGCCCGAAGACGGCCGTATCGACTGGCGCCAGACGGCGCTGCAGGTCTTCAATCTCGTCCGCGCCGTGGCGCCGCCCTTTCCGGGCGCCTTCACCGATGCGTCGGGCCGCAGATTCATGATCTGGCAGGCGCGTGTGAGCGAGGGGAGCGGAAAGCCCGGCGAGGTTCTGTCGCTGCGCCCGCTCATCGTCGCAACGGGCGAAGGGGCAGTGGAAGCCGTGCATTTCGGTTTCGAGGGAGAGGACGAAGCGGGCGCCAGCGAGGCCGTGCTTTCGGCGCTCCATGTTGGCGATACAGTGGGAGAGGGCGCGTGAAGTTCGACGACATCCTGAAAAGGCGCGGCGCCTTGCCGCTCCTCCTCGCGCTGCTGCTCGCGGCCTTCTTCCTGTTCGACATTGGCGGGCGCAGCGTCTCGTCGCCAGACGAAGGCCGCTATATCGAAATTCCGCGCGAGATGGTCGAGACGGGCGACTATGTGCTGCCGCGCCTCGACGGCGTTCTCTATTTTGAAAAGCCGCCGCTCTTCTATTGGCTCGAAGCATCGGCGGTGAAGGTGCTCGGCATCACCGAAGGCACGATGCGCCTCTGGCCCGCAATCCTCGGTTTCGCGGGCTGCCTGATGACCTATGGCGTGGGCCGCCGCTTCTACGGGCGAACGGCAGGTCTCGTCTCGGCCGCCATTCTGGCGACGACGCTTCTCTATTACGCGCTGGCGCGCTTCGTCATCCTCGACATGCTGGAAAGCGTGACGATGGGGGCGTCCCTCTTCGCCTTCCTCCTGTCGGCAGAGGAGAAGGACGAAAAACGCGCAATCTGGTGGGCGCGGGCAGGGCACGTCGCCGCCGCACTTGCGGTTCTCTCGAAAGGCCTCATCGGCTTCGTGCTGCCGGGCGCGGTCGGTCTGGTCTGGATCGCGCTGTCGGGCCGCTGGTCTTTCGTTCGCCGCGCGCTTTGTCCTTCCGGCATTCTGCTCTTCCTGCTCATCGCGACGCCCTGGCATGTGCTGGCCGCGATGCGGAACCATGATTTCCTGTGGTTCTATTTCGTCCATGAGCATCTGATGCGCTTCACGACGGATGTGCATCGGCGCGATGGACCGATCTATTATTTCGTGGCCATTCTTGCCGTCGGCTTCCTGCCCTGGACAGGCTATCTCTGGCATGCGGTGAAGGATGCGCTTCCGTCGAGCTGGAAGACGCGGAGCGAAAAGCCTGTCGAGCTGTTCCTGCTCGTCTGGGCCGCGGTCATCTTCATCTTCTTCTCGGTGTCGAGTTCGAAGCTGCCGCCTTACATCCTTCCGATCTTTCCGCCGCTCGCTCTGCTCGTCGGCAGGGTCGTCGCGCCGCGCATCGAGGCCGGATTGCCGGACACGCTTTCGGTTGGGCGCTATTTCTTCGCTGGCGTCTTCGGCCTTCTCGGCCTTGCGGTGCCGGTTGCCTACAACATCCCCGCCTTGCGGGCGAATGGCGATGTCGGGCCCTATCTCGATCTGGTGAGGCCGCTCGTTTTCACGATGTCGGCGTTCTTCATCGTGACTTCGCTTGCTGCGCTGTTCATGTCGCGCCGCTTCGGCATGCGCGCGACTTTCGCGAGCGTCATCGTCGCGGGCGCGCTCGGCTGGATCGGCGTCAGCCTCGTCGCGTCGCGCGCCGATCCCAATTCGATCAAGCCGGTGGCCGAGGTCATCAATACCTATCGCCAGCATGGCGAACGTGTGGCGAGCGTCGGCACCTTGTTCTACGACCTGCCGGTCTACATCAAGGACAAGGTCATCGTCGTGAATAACAAGGCCGAATTCGACTTCGGCATGACGCAGGAAGACGTGAGCCAGTATGTGATGCAGATGGAGGAGTTCTCCAGGCTGTGGAATGGCCACGATCTCATGTTCATGGTGGTGCGGGCCAATCTCTTCGAGACATGGAAGGCGAAGGGGATGCCGCTCCATATGTGCGTCATCAAGCGCACGGAACGCGCCGTCGGCCTCTCGAATTATCCGATCTTCAATGCGAAGGGCGAGATGATCTGCGAGCCCTGGTACGATCTCGAGGACAAGCCTGACTTCAATCCGAAGGCGAGCGATCCTCAGACGCGCCACACGCCGGAATGACGGTCCGCGCATCATGAGCCTGCCGAGCCGCACGGACTGGATCTGGATCAGGCACGCTTCCGTGCAGGGGCAGGAGTCGCGCTATTACGGCCAGCTCGACGTCGCCTGCGAGCCGGTGAACCCGGTCGTGGCCTCGGTGCTCGCGCGGCAGCTTCCGCCCGTCGCCGTGTGGGTGGCGACGCCGCTGAGCCGCACGCGAGCGACGGCGCTGGCGCTGAAGCCGGGCGTCGATCCGATCGAGATACCGGATCTGACCGAACAGAATTACGGCTTGTGGCAGGGCCGTGGGCATAATGATGTCTATGCCGCGAACCGCGGCCTCGACTGGGCGAACCCCGCCGATATCCGCCCGCCGGAGGGCGAGAGCTTCGCCGATCTCGCCGCCCGCGTCGCTGGCGCGGTGGACCGCTTGACCGCGCATTATGCGGGCCACTCCATCGTTGCCGTCGCCCACGCCGCGACGATCCGCGCCGCCATCGGCCACGCGCTCGGCCTCGATCCCGCGACATCGCTCCGTATCGAGATTGCGCCTCTGTCGCTGACGCGGCTCAACTGCCGCATCGTGAACGGTGCGCCGGTCTGGGGCGTCGGCTGCGTTAATTTCGAAGTGCCGGCGGCGCGTTAGTCCGCGGCGCGGATCGTCTTTCCGCGTTCATGCGCCAGCATGGCGTTGAGCCGCTGTTCGAGGTAGCGCAGGCCCGCCACCAGCTTCGTCGTGCGCTGGCCCGTGATGTCCTGAAAGGACGCGGCCATGAAAATGCCCCGCGCATGGGTTTCGATCTCGTCGCAGAGGTCGCCATCGGCACCCTTGCGCCGCAACTGTTCGCCGATTTCCTGCAGCCGCTCGACGGCAGCCAGAATGTCGAGTGTCGCCCGTTCGGCGGAGGCGGCAATTGCCTCCGCGTCCTGCGCGGGGTCGACGGGGCGCAGAATGAAGCCTTCGCGCGGTTTGGTGGCCGCGAGGTTCTGCTGCGTTTCCACGATGGAGCGGCGCATGTCTTCCAGGTCGCGATAGAGCGCGTCTATATCGGCAGCGGATTTCGCGCGTTCGTCGGCATCGCCGCGTCGCTCGATCGCTTCGAGCAGGCGGTCGGTATCTGCGGCGCGGGCGCGGCGCGCGAATTCGGCCAGAAACCAGCGCCCGCGCGGGCTCTCCATCACGGCGCTTTCGATCTCGTCGAAATCGTTCTGGGCGTCGGCCGGTTCGCTCATCATGGTTCCGCCGGACTTGGGAAAGATCGCTCAATTATCCGGGCGATTGCTTACCTTTTGCTTACCATGTGTCCGCGCTTGCCCGAGCCCTCCGGACGTGGCACCCATGAGCCCATATTTCCGACACATGAGGCTGCCATGACCGCCCGCCGACTTCCAATCGATATCGAGGCCGTGAAGGGTTTCATGGACGCGGAAGAGGGCTGGGCGCTCCATGATGCGGCGCTGGAGGCCTCGAAGCTCGGCCCATGCCTCGAAATCGGCTCCTATTGCGGCAAGTCGACGGTCTATCTGGGCACAGCCTGCCAGCAGAACGGCGCGGTGCTCTACGCCCTCGACCATCATTACGGCTCGGAGGAAAACCAGAAGGGCTGGGAGCATCACGACACCGCGCTCTACGATCCAGAGACCGACAAGCTCAACACCTTCCCGCTCTTCCGCCGCACGCTTCGCCTGGCCGGGCTCGAAGACACGGTAGTGCCCGTCGTCGCGCCTTCGACGGTTGCCTCCAAAGGCTGGGCGACGCCGCTCGGCATGGTTTTCATCGATGGCGGGCATGGTATGGAGCCGGCGCTTGCCGACTACCGTCACTGGGCGCCCCGCGTGGTCCCCGGCGGTATCCTCGCGATCCACGACGTCTTCCCGGACCCGAAAGACGGCGGCCGCCCGCCCCATGAGATTTTCATGATGGCGCTGGCGTCGAACCTCTTTGCGGAGGAGCGAGCGGTGAAGAGCCTGCGGGTGTTGCGGCGGGCGATTTAAGCCAAGCCGGCCTCTAAGCGCCGATGTTCGTAAATTTCTATCGTGCGCTGATCGCCATCAACCAGTCGTTCATAGAAATGTTCGTCGTGAGCCCATTCGGGGAAGCTGATGCAACGGATCACGACGTCGTTTCCTGCCGTCGCAAACGACAGAGCCCAGCCATTTGGAAGGCTGGTCTCCACAAAATCAAAGAACTCTGCCGGATAAGGCGTGGGCCACCAGTTCTCTTCTATGTTGTGGATATATATATCCAAATTCCGCCTTCATCCCAGCGCGCGATGGCCAAAACCGGGTATGCCTCGCCTAGCTCTAACTCCTGAATCTCTCCGCTTATGCGTATGTATCGCTGAAGCCGATTCTTGGGAGCCCCGTTCGGCAACTGATCCAGGTCGTTGATTGCGCAGCGGGCTTTTATCATCGGGCGTCGACTCCGTCGCTTCCGCGAGCATCGATTCCATGTCGTGATCGTGCGTGACGTGATACGCAAAACAATCGGCCAGTTTCTCGGGGATGTTGGGCAAGTTTTTCTTCACCCAGCCCCTTATGTCTTCCTCTTCCGAGGGAGAAGCGCCGCCGCTCCATTTTGTGATGTAGTGATTGTTGAGCGGATCGCCGGAAAAGAAGAGAAACGTTTCATCAGACACGAATGTCTCAACATAGATAATGTTCCAATCGTTGTTTCTGAACGATTGACGAACTGCCACTTTTGGCAAATGCAGTTGCTTGGAAATTGCCGGAACCAAAGCAGCCTTACGCTCTGCGGTAAGGCTGCGATCTACGCATTCGCATGGTGAGGCGTGTCCTTGAGATCCATAAGTGACGGTGGCGATGGCGGAAAGAGCGATGCAGAACTAGAGCGACCTTTTCTTTGTTGGTCTCTGGTGGCTCATCGGGCCCTTACTCCGCCGCTTCCGCCAACGTCCGCTCGGCGAAAAGCCGCGAGGCGGGCGTCGTGCCGGTCACGGCATCCGTGGCGAGGATGACGGCCGCCGCCGTCCATGCAGGCTTCTCGGCCGGCCAGGCGACATTCTCGACGAACTGATAACCCATCCAGTAGGCGCCGCAATCGGCGCGCCATTGGTGCTGCCATGAAAGCAGCGCTTCCGCCTTCTGGCGTTCGCCTGCGACGAGCAGCGCCATGACGAGTTCGGCGCTTTCGGCGACCGTGACCCAGGGCTGGTCGAGCACGCAGCGGCAGCCCTTGCCCTCGGCGACGAAGATATCCCACTTGGAAGCGAGGCGGCGGCGCGCCGCTTCGCCCGTGATGACGCCGGCGAGGACGGGGTAGTACCAGTCCATCGAATAGCGCGCCTTCGACTCCCATGTGCGGTCGAAGCGGTGCGGCTTGTCGCGCAGCGCCTCGCCGAGGCGGGTGCGGGCGGCGGCCCAGTCATGCGAGGAC
>DAIEIL010000197.1 GCA_027352645.1 Rhodobiaceae bacterium
GACAATGACGGCAAACCCGCCTTCGACGCCGCCATCGCCAGAGTTGCCGCAGCCGCAAAACAGGCCGGCGTCGCAACCGCCGTTCTGTCGAACTCGAAAGTCGCGCCGCTGCGCATCTCGCAAGGCTTCCAGATGATTTCCGTGACCACGGATATCGCCGCCCTCACCATGGCTACCCGCATGGATCTCGAAACGGTCCGCACTGCCGCGAAAGGAAACTGACATGCTCGACAAAGCGACGCGCAGCAAGATCGTCGACGATCTGTTCCGGGTTTACGAGACGCGCCAGCCGATCCGGCTTCTCACCAAGACCTATCCCGGCATCACCGTCGAGGACTCTTATCGCATTCAGGAAGAATTCGTCGCCCGGCAGGTGAAGGCCGGCGCCCGCATAAAGGGCTACAAGGTAGGTCTCACCTCGAAGCCGATGCAGGAAATGGCGGGCTCGACAGAGCCCGACTTCAGCGCAATGACCGACGATCTCTTCATCCCGGAAGATACGCCGATCCCCGCCTCGCGCTTTTTCTCGCCGATGATCGAGATCGAGATCGCCTTCGTGATGAAGCATGCGCTGCAAGGCCCGGGCGTCCTGCCTGTGGACGTGATCCGCGCCACTGATTTCGTGCTGCCCGCCATAGAGATCGTCGATTTCCGTCTCGCGCGCGAACCAGGCATGAACCTGATCGACACAGTGGCGGACCTTGCTGCCTGTGGAGCGGTCGTGCTCGGCGCCAATCCGCGCCCGCTTGACTCCATCGACGTTCGCCGCGTGAAGGGTTCGATCATCAATAATGGCAAGGTCGAGCAGGAGGGATTCGCATCGGCCGTTCTCGGCAACCCGGTGACGTCGGTCGCGTGGCTCGCAAACAAGCTCGGCGAATTCGGCGTTACTTTCGAGCCTGGCCACGTGATCCTGACCGGCTCCTTCGTCCGCGCCTTCCCCGTCAAGGCAGGCGACAACATCGTCGCGAGCTTCGATCAGGGGCTTGGCGACGTCATGACGAGCTTCGTCGGCGACTAGGCTATCGCATCGTGCGCGCAAGAAGCGGCCGCAGCGTCTTGAGAGAGCGCGTGTTCAGTACGTCGTTCTTTTCGAGCCAGCCGCGGCGCGCCTGCGCAACGCCGAAGCGCAGATAGGCGAGATCCTGCGCCCTGTGCGCGTCGGTTCCGATGCTAAGGAGAACACTCTCCTCCTTCGCCAGACGGCAGTGAATATCGGTGAGGTCGAGGCGGTCCGGATGGGCGTTCAATTCGAGAAAGCAGCCACGTTCCTTCGCGGCGCGGATGATCCTCGGCATGTCGACATCATAAGGCTCGCGCTCTTCGATGAGCCTCCCGGTCGGATGCGCGAGCACAGTGAAATGTGGGCGCTCCATGGCGCGGAGAATACGTTCGGTCTGTTTCGCGCGCGAAAGTCCGAACTGGCTGTGAACCGCGCCGATCACGAAATCGAGATGGCCGAGCACTTCGTCGGACAGGTCGAGCTTTCCGTCTTCCAGAATATCGACCTCGATGCCCTTCAGCAGCGTGATACCGGACTTCTCCGCATTGATGCGGTCGATCGCGTCGCCCTGCCGCATCAGCCTCTTCGTATCGAGACCATGGGTCATGGCGAGATGGCGCGAGTGATCGGTAATGGCAAGATATTCGAGGCCCCGCGCACGTGCCGCCTCGGCCATCTCGCCAAGCGTCTCATGGCCGTCCGTCGCATTGGTATGGGCATGAAGATCGCCGCGCAGATCGCTCAACGCCACCAGATGCGGAAGCTTTCCCGCTGCCGCCGCTTCGATCTCGCCGCGATCCTCGCGAAGCTCGGGCTCGATGTAAGGTAGATCGACGGCGCGATAGACCTCCTCCTCCGTCTTGCCGGCGATGCGCTTCTCACCTAGAAAGACGCCATATTCATTTATCTTCAGACCGCGCTTCTGGCCGATTTTACGAATGGCGATGTTGTGCGCCTTGCTGCCTGTAAAATAATGAAGCGCAGCGCCATAGCTTTGCGGCGGCACGACACGCAGATCGACCTGAAGGCCCGATTGCAAGGCAACGGTCGCGCGGGTGGTGCCGGCCGCCATCACCCTTCCGACTTCTTCATAAGCCGTGAATCGCGCGACCACCGGCTCGCCCTTTGGCGCGGTGGCGAGGATGTCGATGTCTCCGACCGTCTCGCGGCAACGGCGGTAGCTGCCCGCGACGATGAGCTTCTCGATACCAGGCGCGCCGCGCAGCCAGGCGAGCAGAGGTTCGACATAGCTCTCCGCCAGCGCAAGCTTCAGCCGCGCCGGTGCTTTGCTCCGCGCCTCCACTGCATGAAGAAGCTTCGTTTCCGTAGTAGCACCAAATCCCGGCAATGCGCGGACGCGCCCGTCGAGAAGCGCACGGTGCAACTGCTCGACATTGTGAAGATCGAGTTCCTCACAAAGAGCGCGCACCCGCTTCGGCCCGAGCCCCGGCAGCTTCAGCAATTCGGTGGCAACGGCGGGAATATCTTTCCGCAAGCGGTCGAGCAGCGGAAGATGGCCGGACTTCGCGAGTGTTGCGATCTTCTCGGCCAGATCGTCACCGATGCCGGGAAGCTCAGCCAGATCGTCGCCGCGCTGAAGCATGATGGAGACTTCCGTGTCGAGACTGCGAATGACGCGGGAGGCGTTGCGATAGGCACGCACACGGAAGGGATTGGCATTCTGAAGCTCGAGAAGATCGGCCACATCATCCAGCGCCTGCGCGATATCGGGATTGTGAGTGGGCATGGGAGGCGACCACATCGGAGCTCAGTGACACTTCAAAAACATCGCAGCCGAAATGGAGAGGCGTTACATTGACCTGCATCAACCCGAATGGGTAACCGGAGCTTCATAAGCTGGATATCGCAGGCATCATCATAGCGGGTGGCCGCGGGACGCGATTGGGCGCCCCGGAAAAGCCGCTCGCGCCCTTTCGCGGGGCTACGCTTCTCGATGCGGTGGTGGACCTCGCCCGACCGCAGGTCTCGGCGCTCGCCATCAATATTCGCGCCGATGCAGAAGACGCCTATGCAGACTGGCGGGCCCGGGGCATTGCTTGCCTGCACGATCCATTCTCGGGAAATTCCGGTCCGCTCGGCGGCGTCGTCGCGGGCCTCGAATGGGCGGCGGAACTTGGCTCGACCCAATGGCTCGCAACCTTCCCCGCCGACGCGCCGTTTCTTCCACGCGATCTCGTCGCAAGGCTCGCCGCCGTCCGCGAGCCCCATGCGGCAAGGCCTGTGGTCGCAACGAGCGCTGCGGGGATCGAGGGGCTTTGCGCCTTGTGGCCGCTCGACTGCCTGTCCCGTTTGCGCGAAGGCGTCGAAGATGGAAGCTTCCGCAGCGTGTGGCAAACCCTGGTGGCCTTCGGCGCCATTCACCGCTCAATCGACGATCCGCAGGCCTTCTTCAATGTGAACACGCCCGCCGACCTCGCGGAGGCCGAACGCATCGCCGCACTCAGGCGGCCGAGTATTCCCGGCGCAAATCCCTGAAGGAAATGAGCTGGCGGCGCTTTTCGTCCCAAAGGGCGAGGCTCACGCATTTGAAGCTTTGCAGCAGCGTCACGCGACCGACGCCGCGCAGTTCCGGATGGTCGCGCAGAACTTCCGGCAGACGGTAATAGGGAATGCGGCTCGAAAGGTGATGCACATGGTGCACACCGATATTTGCAGAAAACCAGCGCAGCACGGGCGGCAGCACATAGTAGGAGCTGCCATGCAGCGCCGCGTCCTTCACGCGCCAGCTTTCATCCTTGGCCCACTGCGTCTCTTCAAACTGGTGCTGGATAAAAAAGAGCCAGACGCCCGCCGTCGCACCAAGCAGCACGACCGGAAGATGGATGAGGAGGAAGGGCCAGAAGCCTACCGCCCAGATCATCAGGCCTGCCGCCACAGCAACGGCGATGTTGGTCGACATGGCGCTGGCCCATGGGCGCCAACCCTTGGTCATGAAACCGGTCGGCACCCGGCTCTGCAGCAGAAAGAGATACATCGGCCCGATTCCGAACATCACAATCGGATGCCGATAGAAGCGATAGCGAAGCCGTCCCCAGCGCGAACGTGCCAGATATTCCTCGACTGTCAGCGTATCCACGTCGCCAATGCCGCGCCGGTCGAGATTGCCCGCCGTCGCGTGGTGAATGGCATGACTGCGCTTCCAGTGATCATAGGGCGTGAGCGTCAGCACACTGATGATGCGGCCAACCCAATCATTGCCGGTTTTGCTTGGAAAGAAGGATCCGTGACCGCAATCATGCTGGATGAGAAACAGCCGGACCAGAAAACCCGCCGCAGGCAGAAGCAGCAGCGCATAGAGCCAGAAATAGCCGCGATAATAGGCAAGTGCCATCAAGGCCCAGGCGACGAGGAATGGCCCCGCCGTGACCACGAGCTCAAAGATGCCCCGCGCCGTGTCGGCCTCACGATAATGATTGAGCAGACGCGCCAAACGGCCCGCATCGAGGCGCGGTGCCTCGCGATCATCCTGCGCCGTCATGGTCGCATCTCCTGTTCACGCGTCTCGTGAGACGCATTGTCGAGCGGTACGCAGCCGACGACAGGTGTCGAATCCCCGCGCAGCTCCGCCCGCGCGAGTGTCGGAAGCATGCGCCATTCGATGTGGATCGTGCTGGAACAGAAACGCGACCCGAAACAAGTGCCCGATTTTTATGGCGGAAGAAAGGTCTATCGCGTCGCACCCGCCGGACCGGCGGAGAACCGCCATTTTTGGCCCTCGCCGACAGCGGAACGAAGCGTATCTGCCCCCTCCGGGAAGGCCTGACGAGGAGTTGGGGGCACAGCCGCAACGGCCGCGCCCCCGTCCCTTCTCAAGCGCGGGTCAACAGCACGACCTTGACGCAATCGCCATGATGCTGCTCCGCGATAGCCTTGTTGATCTCGGATAGCGGATAGGTGCGGATGAGTTTGTCGAAGGGAAGCCGCCCCTGCTTGTAATACTCGATCATCTCCGGGATGAAGACATCCGGATCGCTGTCACCCTCGATGATGCCTTTGATCGTGTGGCCGAAGGTGATGACGGTGGAGAGATCGCCCGGAACCAGCGTGCCGGGCGGGCAGACGCCGACAATGCCGAAGACGCCATGCGAGCCAAGGCAGTTCATCGTCGCGTTCACCACGGCGGGAATGCCCGTCGTGTCGAAGGCATAGTCGACGCCGAGCGGCAGGATCTCCTTCACCGCGGCAGCGAGATCGGGCGAAGCCTTCGGGTCGATCGTGTGCGTTGCGCCAAGTTCGAGCGCGATCTTGCGCCGCGCCTCATGCGGCTCCAGCACGATGATCGTGCCACAACCCTGAATGACCGCGCCCATGACGGCACTGAGACCGACGGCACCGCCGCCGAGGATCAGCACCGAGGAGCCCTTCTCGCAGGCGAGCGAACGGATGATGCCGCCCGCACCCGTCTGAACGCCGCAACCGAGCGGACCGACAAGTTCCAGCGGGACGCCTTCCGGCACCTTCACGACATTGCGCTCATAGGTCAGGCAATAGGTTGCAAAGGAGGACTGACCGAAGAAATTGCTCGACACATCCTCGCCGCCCTTGTGCAGTGCCTTGGTTCCGTCCGGCCGCATGCCGATATAGTTCAGCATCGGCATGGTGCGGCAATAGGCGGGCTGGCCCTTCTCGCAGCGGTCGCATTCGCCGCAGGAACGGAAGGTGATGGCAACGCGGTCGCCCGCCTTCACCTTGGAGACGTTGGAGCCGACCTTTTCGACAATGCCCGAGCCCTCGTGACCGAGCACCGCGGGAAGGCCAAGAAGCCCCGCCGCCTTGAAAACGAGGTCCGTGTGGCAAAGCCCGACGCCCACGACGCGAACGAGAATCTCGTCGGCGCGCGGATCGTCGATCTCGACTTCCTCGATGCTGAAATCGACATCGGCGCCACGTGCAACCGCTGCGGTTATTTTCATTTCTCTCTCCTTGTCGACTTTTTCAGGCGAAGCGGTAACGGACCGGCATCGATTTGAGGCCGCTGACAAAATTCGCCCGCGTGTTCTTCGGCTCGCCCGCCAGTTCAATATCCTTCAGACGCGGCAGAAGCTCGTTGTAGAGCGCCTTGATCTCCATGCGCGCGAGATGCATGCCGAGGCAGAGATGGGCGCCATAGCCAAAGGCGATCTGGCGGTTCGGTGTGCGATCCACCTTGAACTTGAAGGGCTCGTCAAAGACCTCCTCGTCGCGGTTTCCGCTCGGATAGTGGAGACAGATACCGTCACCCGCCTTGATGGTCTTTCCGCGCAGCGTGTAGTCCTCCATCGCAGTGCGCATGAAGTGTTTCACCGGCGTCACCCAGCGGATCGATTCCTCGACCGCACCCGGCAACAGCGAGAGATCGCCCTTGAGCTTCGCCATCTGATCCGGATTCTTGATGAGCTGGAGAAGCCCGCCCGATGTCACCGAGCTTGTTGTGTCGTGGCCTGCCGTCGCGACGATGACGTAGTAGCTCATCGCTTCGCGGTCGCCGATGAGCTGGCCGTCGATCATGCCGTTGGCGATGACGCTGGCGACATCGTCCTTCGGGTTCTTGCGGCGGTCCGCGGTGATCGCGCCGAAATAATCGAACAGCGCCTGCGCCGTCGCCGCGAGATCGACGCTCTGGCCGCGCTCACCACTGAACACGACCGTATCGTCATCGCCCTTGTGATCGGTCGCAGCCGTCACATCCGGATCGCCGGGGCCGAAGATTTCCTGTGTCATCTTCAGCATGAAGGGCTCGTCTTCCTTCGGCACGCCGAGAAGCTGCATGATGACGCGCAGCGGATACCACAGCGCAACTTCCTTCACGAAGTCGCATTCGCTGCCGAGCTCCTGCATTCGGTCGACATGATCCTTTGCAAGGCCGGCAATCCGCCCTTCGAGCTTCTTGAGGTTCGGCGGCATGAACCAGCTCTGCGTGAGATTTCGCAGCTTGTAGTGAATGGGATCGTCGAGATCGACCAGCGTGCGGAAAAGATGCGTATCGCCCACGGTGGCCTTCAGCCATTCCTCGCCTTCGACGGGCGAGAGATAGGTGCGCAGCCGGTTCACGAACTTGTCGCTCTGGCGTTCGATCTCCTGAATGTCTGCATGCTTGGTGATCGACCAGAAAGGACGGAAACCACGCGGCTTCATCAGCCGAACAGGATCTTCCCTGCGCAGCTTCGCGAACACCGCATGGATGTCATCTTCATTGGCATAAAGTTCCGGATTGACGACCTCGTCGTCGATGCTGTCCCGCGAGTAGCCGGGGAAAGCATTGCTCGCTTCCGCAGTGCTCATATAACCCTCCTCCTGCCGCCGGATACCGGCGGCGAAATGCCTTAGGCATTTTGTTCTGGACCGGCCTCCCAGCCGGATTGGCGCATAGATTAGCCAGACGGCGGCGCAGGGCCAGCCGATTCATCTGGCCCGCCGCATGGCGCCCCACCCCGCCGCGAAACATGGCCCTGACGCTGCGTCGCAGATACGGGTTTCCAAACCTTTTTGTAGGTTCGGGGAATGAACTTAAGGTAGGAATCAGAATGCGGTGACATGCCGCCACGGAAACGACGAGGAATAGAAAAATGAAGACGCGTATCACCGAACTTTTCGGGATCAAGCATCCGATCATTCAGGGCGGCATGCATTTCGTCGGGCTCGCCGAGATGGCGGCCGCCGTCTCCAATGCCGGCGGCCTCGGCATCATCACCGGCCTGACATAGCCGACCCCGGATGCGCTGTCGAAGGAAATCGTCCGCTGCCGCGAGATGACCGACAAGCCCTTCGGTGTGAACCTCACCTTCCTGCCGGGCTTCGCCAATCCGCCCTATCCCGAATATATCGATGCGATCATTCAGGGTGGCGTGAGGGCAGTCGAGACGGCGGGCCGCAGCCCCGAGCAGTACATGCCTGCGCTGAAGGCCGGCGGTGTGAAGGTGATCCACAAATGCACCTCCGTCCGCCATTCGCTGAAGGCCGAGAAGATCGGCTGCGACGCGGTAAGCGTCGACGGCTTCGAATGCGGCGGACATCCGGGCGAAGACGATGTGCCGAACATGATCCTTCTGCCCCGTGCGGCGGAAGAACTGAAGATCCCCTTCGTCGCCTCGGGCGGCATGGCGGATGCCCGCAGCCTCGTGGCGGCGCTGGCGCTCGGCGCGGAAGGCATGAACATGGGCACGCGCTTCATCGCCACCAAGGAAGCCCCTGTGCATGAGAACGTGAAGAAGGCGATCGTCGCCGCTTCGGAACTCGACACGCGCCTCATCATGCGCAATCTCCGCAACACGGAGCGCGTGCTCACCAATGCGGCGGTCGAGAAGATTGTCGAGATCGAGCACACCAAGGGCGAGGGCCTCGGCATCGAGGATATTCGCGAACTCGTCGGTGGCGTCTATCCGCGCATCATGCAGAAGGGCGACATGGATGCAGGCGCATGGAGCTGCGGCATGGTCGCGGGTCTCATCCACGACATTCCGACCGTGAAGGAACTGATCGACCGGATCATGAGCGAGGCGACCGTGATCATCCGCAAGCGTCTTGAAGGTTTCCTCGACGCCTGATGCAAAAGAAGCTTCGGCTCGCATCCAGGGTGAATGCGAGCCGAAATCTTCTCAGACGATGATGCCGCGCGAGCGCAGCAGCGCGATCACTTCTTCCGCAAGCAGCTCGACCGACTTTGTGCCGGATTCGAGCCTGATCTCGGGATTCTCCGGCGGCTCGTAAGGCGAGTCGATGCCGGTGAAATTCTTGATCTGCCCGGCGCGCGCCTTCTTGTAGAGGCCCTTCGGGTCGCGGCTTTCGGCGATTTCGAGCGGCGTGTCGCAGAAGACCTCGATGAACTCGCCCTCCTCCACCAGTTCGCGCGCCATGCGGCGCTCCGCCCTGAAGGGCGAGATGAAGGAGACGAGGACGATCAGGCCCGCGTCGATCATCAGCTTCGAGACTTCCGCGACGCGGCGGATATTCTCCACGCGATCGCCTTCGGTGAAGCCGAGGTCGCGGTTGAGACCGTGACGCACATTGTCACCGTCGAGCATGTAGGTGTGGCGACCCTGCGCGAGCAGGTATTTCTCGACAATGTTCGCGATGGTCGACTTGCCCGCGCCCGAAAGACCGGTGAACCAGAGGATGACCGGCTTCTGGCCCTTGAGGTTCGCGCGCGCAGTCTTGTTCACGTCGAGCGCCTGCAGGTGGATATTCGTCGCGCGACGAAGGCCGAACATGATCATGCCGGCGCCGACTGTCGCATTGGACAGGCGGTCGATGATGATGAAGGCGCCGGTCCCGCGATTTGCCGTATAGGCGTCGAAGCCGACGGGCTGAGACAGCGAAAAGTTGCAGACGGCAACCTCGTTGAGCCCAAGCTCCTTCGCCGCCAGATGATCGAGCGTGTTGACGTCGATCTTGTGCTTGATCTCCGTTACCTGCGCCGTCACCGTCTTCGTGCCGATCTTGACGAGATAGGGACGGCCCGGCAGCAGATGATCCTCATGCATCCAGATCACATGCGCCGCGAACTGGTCCGCAACTTCAGGCTGGTCGGTGGCAGCGACGAGAAGATCGCCACGCGAAATATCCACTTCGTCGGCAAGCGTCAGCGTGACCGCATCGCCCGCGCCCGCGGCATCGAGATCGCCATCGGCGGTGACAATGCGCGCGACCGTGCTCGTACGGCCGGACGCGGCGACGACGATGCGGTCTCCCGGACGCACTGTGCCGCTCGCAATGGTGCCCGAGAAACCGCGGAAATCGAGATTGGGCCGGTTGACCCACTGCACCGCCATGCGGAAAGGCTTCGCAAGCTGCTCGTCTTCTACCTCGACCGTTTCGAGATGATCGAGAAGCGCGGGCCCCTTGTACCAGGGGGTGCGCTCCGAGCGTGCAATGACGTTATCGCCGAAACGCG
This sequence comes from Rhodobiaceae bacterium, assembly GCA_027352645.1. Lineage (GTDB taxonomy): Bacteria > Pseudomonadota > Alphaproteobacteria > Parvibaculales > Parvibaculaceae > Parvibaculum. The sequence continues at coordinate 9,894 of DAIEIL010000197.1, forward strand.
CTGAAAGCGGGATCGCGACGATCTGCTTGAAACCGAAATCGCGCGCGAACTCCGCGAAGTCGTCGCGTATCTTTTCGAAGATGTCCTGTGAATAATCGACAAGGTCGATCTTGTTCACGGCAACAACGACATGACGAATGCCGAGCAACGAAGCGATGAAGGCATGACGGCGCGTCTGCGTCAGGATGCCCTTGCGCGCATCGACGAGCAGAATGGCGAGATCGGCGGTCGAAGCGCCGGTTGCCATGTTGCGCGTATATTGCTCGTGCCCCGGCGTGTCGGCAACGATGAACTTGCGCTTGTCGGTCGTGAAGAAGCGATAGGCGACGTCGATGGTGATGCCCTGCTCACGCTCGGCCTCGAGCCCGTCGACCAGCAACGCGAAGTCGATATCCTCGCCCACCGTGCCGTGCTTCTTGCTATCGCGCTCCAGCGTCGCGAGCTGATCGTCGAAAAGGAGCTTGGTGTCGTAAAGCAGACGACCGATCAGCGTCGATTTGCCGTCATCCACCGAACCGCAAGTGAGGAAACGCAGCAGCGTCTTGTTTTCCTGCTGCGCGAGATATGCGATCAGATCCTGCGCGGAGAGATTTTCAGCGATCTCACTCATCAGAAATACCCCTCGCGCTTCTTCTTCTCCATGGAGCCTGCCTCGTCATGGTCGATGAGGCGGCCCGAACGCTCCGATGTCCGCGCGATCAGCATTTCGCGCACGATCTCGGGCAGCGTCGCGGCATCGCTTTCGATGGCAGCCGTCAGCGGGTAGCAGCCCAGCGTGCGGAAGCGAACGAGCTTTTCCTGCGGAACCTCGCCCGGCTCCAGCGGCAGGCGCTCGTCATCGACCATGATGAGCTGGCCGCCACGCTCGACGACGGGACGCTTCGCCGCGTAGTAGAGCGGAACGATCGG
>DAIEIL010000005.1 GCA_027352645.1 Rhodobiaceae bacterium
CCAGCATGTGGCCGTGGTCGCGGTAAGCGGTAATAACGGAGTCGACCGGTTGCAGTGCCGACTGGATGCCCACCACCACGGCTTCTTCACCGATATAGAGGTGGCAGAAACCGCCGATGAGCCCCATGCCGTACATCTGGCCCGCCTTCTCCTCGAAGCGGCGGATCAGGAGCATCTCCCGATAGGCCTTCAGGTCTTCCTCGCGCGAAAGCGGCGGCGGACCTTCGGTCTTCGCGGATTTCTTGCTTGCTGCTTTCTGGACGGCTGGCTTGGCGTTCGCCTGCTTTGCAGGTCGTTTCGGATTCGTGGCCATCAATATCTTCCGCTTCAGGTTTCGAAGAGGGAACCCGCGAGCGGCGAAATGGATGCGCGCGGGGGTAGCTGCCAAAACAGAATACTAGACCCGCGTTGTAAATGTTTGATTTCAAACCAGAAAACGAAGATTAACCTAATTTCGGTTAATCGGCCTGCCACGCCAATGGGTTAGCGCTTCTGCTGCGCCCCACCGCTGGTGTTGCGATCGCGAAAAATCACGATGTCGTTCGGATTGGCGAAGCCGAGCGTCGCCCGCGCGCGTTCGTCGAGAAGATCCGGATCGAGGCTGCCGGTGCGCAGAAGCGCCACCTGCCGGTCGAGCTGCTCGCGGGCGCTACGCACCTCCGCAAGCTGCTGGTCGAGCGTATCGACACGGTTCTGAAGGCTCAGCCAGGCGATGAACCCGTGGCGTCCATAGACTGCGTGATAGGCGAAATAGCTGATGACGATGGCGCAGACGAGCGGCACCAGCGCATGGCGCAGGCGAAGCGGTTCTCTCGTACGAATCAAGCCCATCTCTTTCATAACCACATGGAATCACAGAGGGATTCACCTCGTCAACCATTCTCCCCACAAAAGAAGGAACCATCATCCCGAACCTGATCGGGAGGGCCCACCTCTGCCACCGCACAAAGAAAGATGGATGCCGGATCAAGTCCGGCATGACACCCCGTGTTGGATACCGCCCCCCCAAAGAACCCGTCAGAGGCCTCTTGGCCGCACTGCAGGCGGCGGTCTTTCTTGTCGCTCTCTCGCGGCAACAATGGCGGCCTGAGAAATCGGGTACCCTCGATTGGGCCCCGACGGGTCCGAATCCCCGGGGCGACTCTGGTGAAAGCGGAGAGCAGATGAGCGATTCGAACAGCAAAACCCTTCGGTCCTACCAGGAGCGCGTTCAGCAATATATCGACGGGACCTCGCAAGATGTTACCGGCGCGGCGAAGGACTGGATCGATGCCGTCTTGTCCGATCTGCCGGCGGGGGCAAGGCTCGTCGAATTGGGAAGCGCTTTCGGCCGTGACGCCGCTTATATCGCCTCCAGGGGGTTCGACATCGAATGCACCGACGCCGTTCCGGGTTTCGTATTGCAGCTTCAGTCCAGAGATTTCAAGGCTCGATGCTTCAATGCGATCACGGACGAATTGGACGGCCGGTACGACCTGATTTTCGCCAACGCGGTCATGCTGCATTTCGACAGAGGAGAATTCGCCTTCGCACTGGGGAAGCTGTTCCGTTCACTGAAGAGCGGCGGGCGGTTTGCCTTTAGCCTGAAGCGGGGCCGGGGCGAATCCTGGTCCAATGAGAAAATCGGTGCGCCAAGATTCTTTTGCTACTGGCAGCCCGACGACCTCGAACCTCTTCTCCGCGATGCCGGTTTCGCCCGATGGTCAATCGGGGAGGCCGGGACCCAACGCGCTCATGCCGAATGGCTGTTCATCATCGCCCGTGCGCCGTAGCGCCACGGCCCACTGAAAAACCGCAAGGGGGCTCCAGACAAAAAAGGACTGCGTCGCCTTGGCGACGCAGTCCAGTTTAACGGCAAGATCGTGGAGGGAACTTACCGTACGCCCAACTGCCTGATGGCGTTCGGCGTATAGCGGCTCGCATCGAGTTCATCGGCGAAATAGTTCACCGCCGGCTCTTCGTTCTGCATGGCCAGCGCGAGATAGCGGCCCGCTTGCAGATCGTAGACGATCTCGGCACCCGTGCCGCAGAGCGGCACTTCGTAATGCGGGATCTGCTGGACTTCCTGGACGCGCCAGAGCTGACCGCGACCGTCATAAAGCTCGGCGGCCGACACCTGCCAGGAGTCTTCGTCGTTGTGATAGACGCGACGGGCGTAGACGTGGCGTGTGTTGGGGCGCAGCTTCGCCTCGAAGTTCCACGTACGATGAACTTCGTAACGCACGGCGTCCTGATCGACGTGACCCGGCTTGAGGAAGTCCTTGTACTTGATCGCGTCGGTCTTGAACGAGTTCGCGGCAATCAGCGTGGGCTTCTTGTCGATAACCGACCAGTCGTAGCGGTCGAGCGCGCCGTTGTAGCCGTCGAAGGCGTCCGACGTCGACAGACCGTCCGAGTTCGTGCCCGGATTGTCATAGGAAATGTTCGGAGCGCGGCGAACGCGACGCGTGCCGGGGCTGTACTGCCAGGCCTGACGGCCGCCATTGAGCGTCGCGTTGAGGGCATCGTACACGAGGATGACGTTGCCGGCTTCGCGCGCCGGGGCGATCGTGTTCGACAGGTAGTAGAGCGAAATGTTGTTGAGCTCTTCAGCCTTCGTCTTCATCGGATCGGACCAGGGGAAGAGTGCTTCGTCCTGAACGATCGTCAGCGTGTAGTCGCCGCCGCGCGTCACCGGCGCTGCCGCGAACTGCCGCGTCAGCTTGAACGAGCGATAACGCAGCGTATGGTTCCACATGATTTCGAACGCGTTGTTCGCAACCGGGAACGGGAAGCCCATGATCGCGCCACCGACGCCCGAACCGCCACCGATGAGCTCACCCACCTTGGCGTTGTTCTTCGTCGCCGCATAGACCTTCTGCGGATAGGCGCAGCTGCGGCGCGTCTCATAGACGTTCAGCTTGTAATCCGGATAGGTCTTCAGCAGGGCCTTCTGGCCGTCCGTCAGAATGGCCGCGTACTTGTCCGCATTTGCCGGCGTGACCGTGTACTTGATCTGGTCGCTGGCGAAGGGATCGGCGACGTGCTGCCCCGCCTTGTAGGTCACATTGCTCGGAACGGCGGACAGACCGCCCGTCCATGCCGGAATATCGCCTTCGCCGGCCTTTTCCGCGCCGATCGGCGTCAGGTCATTGCCAAGACGATTCGCCTGCCCCTCGGGCACAGCGGCATTCGCGGCCATCGGCGCGCAAACTGCGAGCGCAATGGCGAGTTTCGACACCTTCATCGACTGAAACCTCCCTCAGATACTCTACACTGAAATGTGCGTTCTAATTTTCTTCGACTATTGACTGATAATAATTGTTTTTTGTCAATACTCATCCTCACGACAATGTCACCCATTTCGAGGCACAAAAGCTACCTAAGCCCTTGCCTTTATGACATTTTCCCGATCTGATCGATTTCATCAGCCGTTACTGGGGAGGAATGGCTAAATGAGTGTCATGGAGGACACGCGGGATCGCATCGTCGCGTCAGCGTCGGCGCAGATCCAGCGTCACGGCCACGTCAAAACGACAGTGGCCGATGTAGCGAAGCATTGCGGCATGTCGCCCGCGAACATCTATCGGTTCTTTCCGACCAAGGCCGCGCTGATCGAGGCCGTCTCGGAAATATGGCTCGCCTTGGCGGAGGATAACGCCCGGGCGATTGCCCGACAGCCGTCCTGCGCGTCAGCCCGCATACGGGAATTTCTCGTCGGCGTGCATGAGTTCAATCGCGATCGATACACGCGAAACGGCGAGGTCCATGAAACGGTCGTCGCCGCCACCATGGAGCGCTGGCCCATCGTGGCCCGGCACGAAAAGGTCATCATCAGCATTTTCGCCTCGATCCTCGAAGATGGCGTGAGGAACGGCGAATTCGAGATCGACGATATCGAGGGGACGGCCTCGGTCATGGTTGCGGCCATGGTCAAGTTTCACAACCCGATCATGGTCGCCCAGTATCACGGCGAAAGCCTGACCGAACAGGCAACCGCGCTCTCCGATTTCATGCTGAAGGCAATCAGGAAGCGTTGAGCGCGACAGGCGCTCAACGCTCCATATCCGCCGATTAGCGCTTCAGGATGCTGCGGCCGGCATATTCCGCCGTCTCGCCCAGCAGTTCCTCGATGCGGAGAAGCTGGTTGTACTTGGCCAGACGGTCGGAACGCGCGAGCGAGCCGGTCTTGATCTGTCCGCAATTCGTCGCGACCGCGAGATCGGCGATGGTCGCGTCTTCGGTTTCGCCCGAACGGTGCGACATGACGGCGGTGTAGCGCGCCTTGTGCGCCATCTCGACCGATTCAAGCGTCTCGGTGAGCGAACCGATCTGGTTGACCTTGACCAGGATCGAGTTGGCGACCTTCTTCGAGATGCCATCGGCCAGGCGCCGCTTGTTGGTGACGAAGAGATGGTCGCCGACGAGCTGAACCTTGTCGCCGATGGCGTCGGTCAGCATTTTCCAGCCATCCCAGTCGTCTTCCGCCATGCCGTCCTCGATCGAGATGATCGGATAGCGGTTCACGAGATTGGTCCAGTATTGCACCATCGCGCCGGCGTCGAGCTTCTTGCCCTCGCCTTCGAGGTCGTAGACCCCGCCCTTGTAGAACTCGGTCGAGGCCGCATCGAGCGCAAGGAAGATGTCTTCGCCGGGACGATAACCAGCCTTCTCGATGGCCTTCATGACGAAGCCGATCGCATCCTCGGTCGAGGCGAGGTTCGGTGCGAAACCGCCTTCGTCGCCGACATTGGTGTTATGGCCAGCGGCCTTCAGTTCGCCCTTCAGCGTATGGAAGACTTCGGCGCCCATGCGCAGGCCGTCGGCGAAGCTCTCGGCCTCCACTGGCATGATCATGAATTCCTGGATGTCGATCGGATTGTCCGCGTGCTGTCCGCCATTGACGATGTTCATCATCGGCACCGGCAGGATACGCGCCGAGGGGCCGCCGACATAGCGGAAGAGCGGCTGGCCCTGCGAAATCGCCTGCGCCTTCGCGACAGCCAGCGAAACGCCGAGGATGGCGTTGGCGCCGAGGCGCGACTTGTTCGGTGTCCCGTCGAGCGCGATCATCGCCCGGTCGACGGCGATCTGTTCGGCTGCGTCCATGCCGCCGACGGCGTCGAAGATCTCGCCATTGACCGCGGCAACCGCATTGCGAACGCCCTTGCCCTTGTAGCGGGCGCCGCCGTCGCGCAGTTCCATCGCCTCATGGGCGCCTGTCGAGGCGCCGGAGGGAACGGCGGCGCGGCCCAGCGCGCCGTCCTCGAGAAGCACGTCGACTTCGACAGTCGGGTTGCCGCGGCTGTCCAGAATTTCACGGCCGATGATGTCGATGATTGCAGACATGGCGTCTCAAGCTCCACTCGGGTTTTGCAAGGGTCCCCCCGGGAGCCGATCCAGCCTCCGAGGCACCGCGTTTCTAACGGAGTGAAGTGCCGAACGGAAGAGGCTCGTTACCCCGCCACGGCCCGAATCTGGAGCAAACTCCGCCCCCGCCGGATGAATGGCGTCAAACCGCCGCGGGCGGCCCAAGGTCGCTCACACGTCCCTTTGCCGCCCCGGCATCCAACCTTCACGCCCGGCAAATGACAGTCGCTCGCAGCATCGCAACGGTGCCGACATTCATCCGTAGAGGGAGCATCGTTCCGGCCTGACTTCAATCAGTGCGCGGCAAGCTCCAGACGGGGTTCGGCGTCCCGCTCGGACGCGAGCAGCCAATGGCTGTTCTGACGGATATAGCTTCGCTCCGCCTCGATCAGCGCGCGGCCGAGCCCGACGCAGAACTTCTGCCCGGGCAGCAAAGGTTTACTGCCCACCCCTTCGCCCTTGGCCATCGCCTGCAGCGTTTCCTCTGTTTCGTCTATCTCGGCCAGCCGCTGCTCGATCAGCTCCGCCACACGCGATTTGGGCAGATATGGCGCAAAGCTCAGGATGAACATGAACTCAGACCGCAGCCGGTGGCGCGCCGGCGACGTCATCAGCGCATGCAGGCAGACCTCCCGGCCCGCATCCGTGATCGCGTAAACCTTTTTATTGGGACGATTTTCCTGTTCCACCCGCTCGCAACTCACCAACCCCTCAGAGGCGAGTTCATTCAGCGCGGGATAGATATTGCTGATCGTCACGTCGACGACCTCGGAAACCTCGTTTTCCAGGACTTTCTTGATGTCGTAGCCAGTTGCCGGGCCCGACATGAGGACACTGAGCAACAGTTCCTTTGTATTCAACCCGCTTCCCTCCCCGTCAGCAGATCAGGCTCTTGCGGAGCCACAAGTGAATTATTTATAAGATTTTCACCGTTAGGATTTTTTCACCTAATTAAGAATCACAACGACCGACGCCCACACCTCCTCGTGCATGCGTCGGCAGCCTAGTCAAAAAAGTAGCCGGTCCTCCGGCTGCCAGTCTTTCGGGTTCCGCAGGGGGCCCCGAATCCGAGTTAGCGGGAGAAACCATCACAATGAGAGTATCGGCGGGAACGCCGCCTGTCACGAATGAACAGGCGCAAGGGCTTAAGTTGAAATCAACATTTTTTGCGGTGATCGCGAGCACGCTTCTTTTCGCGGGCGCGGCGCATGCCGAGTCCTACAAGTTCGGCGATATCGACCTTTCCATCGACACGACGGTGTCCGCCGGCGTCTCGATGCGCACCAGCGCCCGTAGCTGCGAGCATGTCTCGCTGGTCAACGGCGGCTGCCGCAGCTCGAGCGGACGTGCAACCAGCGTCAATTCGGATAACGGCGATCTCAATTTCGATCGTGGTGACCTGACCAACGCGCTTGCTCGCGTGACGGCGGACGTTCAGCTGAAGTGGCAGAACTACGGCGCGTTCATCCGCCCGACCGCCTACTACAACGCGGTCTATGCGAAGAACGATATGCAGTTCCGCGACCTCAACCATGACGGCCGTGGCCAACTCGAGTACCAGGCCAACGTCCTTGACGCCTTCGTCTATGGCAACTGGGATGTCGACGGTCACGCCACGACGCTGCGCGTCGGCAAGCAGGCGCTGAACTGGGGCGAAAGCATCTTCATCACCGGCGGCGTCAATGCCTTCCAGGCCTTCGACGTGACGGCGCTCCGCACCCCCGGCGCGGAACTCAAGGACGGCATGACGCCGATGCCGATGATTTACGGCTCCTTCGCCGTGAACGACGCGCTGACGCTCGAAGCCTTCTGGCAGTTCTCCTACGCGCGCACGGAACTCGATCCGGCCGGTTCGTTCTTCTCGACGGACGACATCACGGGCCGCGGTTCGCTGCCTGCTCTTTCGGCGCCCACGATCGACAATCCCGACTACGCAATCGCGCCCGGCGATCTTCTCGGTCTTCTCAGCGGCACCCCTGTGCCGATCGCGCTGCGCCGCACCGACGACACCGGCCACAGCGACACCAACCAGTTCGGCGTTGCCGCGCATTACTACGCGGAAGAAGTCGGCACGGGCACGGATTTCGGCCTTTATTTCGTGCGCTACTCGAGCCGTCTGCCTTATCTTTCCTTCACCAACGGCTCGACGACGATGGCGCAAAACTGCGCGACCATCGCGGCGGCAACGTCTAACACCGTGACCTGCGCCAGCGCACCGGGCGTAAGCGCCGCATTTGCATACGGCGCCAACCAGTCGACCTACTACTACGACTTCCCGACGATCAACACGATCGGCGCGAGCTTCAGCACCACGGTCGAAGGCGTGGCGGTTTCCGGCGAAGCGACCTTCTCGCCTGACATGCCCTTCGGCATCTATGACGGCGAAAACAACGCCGCGCAGATCGATGGCCTTGGCGCAGCTCCCTACCTCTCGGGCGGCGCCTGCCTTCCGCCGTCCTGCACTTTCAGCACGCTGCCTTATGCCCCTGGCGTCAACCAGTCGACGCTTGCGCATATCGATCTCGACGCCTGGCAGGGTCAGGCCGCCGCGATCCAGTCCTTCTCGACGACGGATTTCATTCCGCGCAATCTCGGTGCGGACAGCGGCGTCCTCGTCCTCAATGGCGGCTTCGTCTACGTTCCGGATGCAGGCAAGTATCCGCTGAACCGCACGGGCCCCGAGGGTGGTCTCTCGAACCCCTACGCCGCGGCTCTCCTCGCCGGCGGTGCGGGCAATCCGCAGTACGCGACGAGCTTCTCGTCGGGCTACCGCGCCCTGCTCTCGGTCGACTATCCGGGCGCGTTCGGCACGTCCGTCACCCTTTCGCCCAAGCTGGTCTGGCGTCATGACGTTCTCGGCTACTCGCCGGGTCCGAACACCGCCAACTATCTCAAGGGCCTGAAGGAAGCGACCATCGCCGTCGACGCGAAGTACCAGTCGATCAAGGCGACGCTCAGCTGGACGTCGAGCTTCGGCGCCGGCTGGTACAATGTGATGTCGGATCGCGACTACGCGACGGCGAGCATTTCCTACGCCTTCTGAGCAAAGAGCCGCACCCCTCGGGATGCGGTCAGATAACCAGCCCCGGGAAGTCCGCTTCCCGGGGCTTCTTTTTGTCTCGCTTGACGCGGACGCCCCGCTCCTGTTCAACACCCCCGAACGGAGCGGTTTCTCGGATGAAGACGGCAAAAAGCGGCAAGGCGCTGGTACTTTTCTCTGGCGGGCAGGACTCGACGGTCTGCCTGGCATGGGCGCTCGACCGCTTTGAAAGCGTGGAAACGGTCGGCTTCGACTATGGCCAAACGCATGTGATCGAGCTCGAATGCCGCGCGAAGCTTCGCGAGGAGCTGGCGCGCTTTCCCGGCTGGGGCGCTTCGCTCGGACCCGATCACACGATCTCGCTGCCGGAACTTGGCCGCATCAGCGAAACGGCGCTCACCCGCGACGTCGAAATCGAAATGATGGAAAGCGGCCTGCCGAGCACATTTGTGCCGGGCCGCAATCTCCTCTTCCTTACCTATGCCGCTGCGCTTGGCTATCGGCGCGGCGCAACCCATATCGTCGGTGGTATGTGCGAGACGGATTATTCCGGCTATCCCGACTGTCGCAACGACACGCTGCAGACACTTGGGCGCGCGATCAGCCTCGGCATGGACCGAGAATTCACCATCGAGACGCCCTTGATGTGGATCGACAAGGCCGCCACATGGACGCTGGCCGAAGAACTCGGCGGCAGGGCGCTGGTCGAACTCGTCCTCGAACATACGCATAGCTGCTATCGCGGAGACCGCACGCATCGCCACGACTGGGGCTATGGCTGCGGCGCATGTCCAGCTTGCGATCTTCGCGCCAAGGGCTACGCGGCCTGGGTCGCAGGCAAGGCCTGATCCCATGTATGCGGTGAGGGAAATTTTCTACACGCTGCAGGGCGAAGGCGCGAACGCCGGACGGCCTGCCGTGTTCTGCCGCTTTGCGGGCTGCAACCTCTGGTCGGGCCGCGAGCAGGATCGCGCCGATGCCGTCTGCACATTCTGTGACACGGATTTCGTCGGCACGAATGGCGAAGGAGGCGGCAAATTCGCCACCGCCGATGCGCTGGCCGATGCGGTGGAGCACACATGGAAAGCGGCCACGCGCGAGAACCGCTTCGTCGTCTGCACCGGCGGCGAGCCCTTGCTGCAGCTCGATGCGGCCCTCATCGACGCGCTCCACGCGCGCGGCTTCGAGATCGCAGTCGAAACCAACGGCACCATCGCGGCGCCCGAGGGCATCGACTGGATATGCGTCAGCCCCAAGGCAGACGCCGAATTGAAACAGCTTATCGGAGACGAGTTGAAACTCGTCTACCCTCAAGAAAAGGCGAAGCCCGAACGCTTCGAGAACCTCGCCTTCCGCTACTTCCTGCTTCAGCCCATGGACGGGCCCGATGCAGCGAAGAACACTGAAACCGCGACAGCCTATTGCTTGACGCATCCCAAATGGCGCCTGTCGCTTCAAACACACAAGATGATCGGTATTCCCTGATGCGTATCTATAAAGAGTTCTATTTCGATGCGGCGCATTTTCTTCCTTATGCGGAAGAAGGCCATCCGAACCGCCGCATGCACGGACATTCCTTCCGCGTCGTCGTCTGGCTGGAAGGCAAGCCTGCGCCAGAAACCGGCCTGCTGCGCCATTTCGAAGATGTGGAGCGCGCGCTTCTGCGCGTCCGCGAAAAGCTCGACCATCGCCTGCTGAATGAGATCGAAGGGCTTGAACAGCCGACGCTGGAGCGCATCGCCGCCTGGATCTGGCGCGACCTGGAACCAGCGCTGCCCGAGATCGCCCGCGTTGAAATTCACCGCGCCTCATGCCGCGAAGGCTGCGTTTACGACGGACCGGAGAAAGCCTGATGGCAAAAACACCGAAGACGAACAAGCTCTCGCAACTCGGACAGCAGGTTGCGACGCCCACCTCCCCGGAAGAGGCCGTGCCCGAGCGCGTGCCGAACCCGCAGGCCGACACGAATTATGTCGCCCGCTTCACCGTGCCCGAGTTCACCTCGCTCTGCCCGGTGACCGGCCAGCCGGATTTCGCGCATCTCGTCATCGACTATGTGCCGGCTAAATGGCTCGTCGAATCGAAGTCGCTGAAGCTCTATATGCAGTCCTTCCGCAATCACGGCGCCTTCCATGAGGATTGCACCGTCGCCATCGGCAAGCGGCTGGCGAAGCTTCTCGCACCCCGCTGGCTCCGCATCGGCGGGTACTGGTATCCGCGCGGCGGCATTCCCATCGACGTCTTCTGGCAGACCGGCAAGCTCCCCGCCGGTGTCTGGGTGCCCGATCAGGGCGTTGCCCCTTATCGCGGACGCGGCTGATCAACCGGATTGCAGACAGAAACGAGGCATAAAAGCCTCTTGCGCTTGCCCTCGATTTTTATATCATCACCATTATGCCAAAAAAGATCGACCATGAAGCCCGCCGCCGCGACATAGCCGAAGCCGCCGTTCAGGTGATTGGCGAGCAAGGCATCGACAATGCGCGCCTGATCGATGTGGCCCGGGCCGCCGGGGCGACAACCGGCGCCATTACTCATTATTTCGACGATAAGAACGCGCTGCTGCTGGCGGCGCTCGATCATGTCGCCCAGCGCATCCTCCATGAACTGCATGCTGCCCCGACGCAGAACCCGATCAGCGTCGACAATCTGATCGCAAGAGCCTGCACCGTTCTGCCGATCCACGAGGAAGGCATGCGCGACTGGCGCGTCTGGCTCTGCTTCCTCGGCCGTGCGGTTGCAGACACAGCCCTCGCCCGCATCAACAAGTCCTACTACGTAGAGTTCAGAGACGGCATCAGCTCCGCAGTGGAACGTCTGCAAAATGCCGGAAAGCTCGACAACATAATCGAACCGGGCGCTGCCGCGGACTCGGTGCTCGCGGCTATCGACGGCATCGGCGTCCGCGCAACGCTTGATCCCGAAGAATGGCCAGCCGAACGCCAGAAATCACAACTCGACGCAATGCTCCGCGCGATCTTGCCGACGCGCTGAAATTCCTGGGGAGGAAACAATGCCGAAACTTCAAACACTGCCTGCGAACAGTTCCACGGATGACATCCTTGCCGTCCTGAAGCGCGACGGTGCGCTGATCCTGAAGGATGTGCTCACGACCGCCGAAGTCGCGCAGGTGATGAATGAGATCAAACCCTATGTCGAAGCGACCGAATATGGCCGCGATGACTTCACAGGCAAGAAGACAACGCGCACCGGTGCCCTTGTCGCCCGCTCGCCCGCCTGCCGCGATCTCGTCATGAACAAGACGGTAGTGGCTGCCGCCGAGACATTCCTGAAGCCGTTCTGCGAACGCATTCAGCTACACCTCACGCAGCTGATCCGCATTCGTCCCGGCCAGCCCAAGCAGCCGATCCACCGCGACCGCTGGGCGTGGGGAACCTATCTGAAGGACGTCGAGCCGCAGTTCAACACGATCTGGGCGATCACGGATTTCACGAAGGAAAACGGCGCGACGCAGGCCTGCCCCGGAAGCCTCAGCTGGCCGGACAATTATCAGCCCAAGGATGAAGAGATCGGTTATGCCGAAATGTCCGCGGGCTCCGTCCTGATCTACACGGGCGGCGTCTTTCACGGCGGTGGCGAAAACGCTTCGAACGGCGACCGCTACGGGCTCAACATCACCTATACGCTCGGCTGGCTGCGGCAGGAGGAAAACCAGTATCTCTCCTGCCCACCCGAAATCGCGCGCACGCTGCCCGAAGACCTGCAGGCCATGATCGGCTATTCGATGGGAAGCTACGCGCTCGGCTATTACACGCCGCCGCTTGCCGCCGGCGAAGGCCCGGAAGTCGTGCCGCCGGAATACGCGCTCGGTAGGCGTGATGCCGGCGATAGCCAGTTCGGTTCGGCGGAGCTTCTTGAAGAAGTTCGCGCCGCCGTGCAGAGCAGCAACTGAAAATATTGGAGAGCCGGTTCTTTTTTAAACGAGCCGGCTCTTTTTTAAACCAGTCTGCTCTGGGCGACCGCCGCTTCAATGAAAGAGCGGAACAGCGGGTGCGGAGCGAAGGGCTTCGACTTCAGCTCGGGATGATACTGGACGCCGATGAACCAGGGATGGTTCGGAATCTCGACCGTCTCCGGCAGGAGCCCGTCCGGCGACATGCCCGAAATGATCATGCCCGTCGCTTCGATCTGCTGGCGATAGGCGGTGTTCACCTCGTAGCGATGGCGATGCCGCTCGCTGATGCGCGTCGAACCGTAGATCTCGGCGATGCGGCTGCCTTCTTTCAGCGTGGCGTCATAGGCGCCGAGGCGCATCGTGCCGCCAAGGTCACCATTGGCGGCGCGCGTCACCAGCTCGTTCTGCTGCATCCACTCCGTCATGATGCCGACGACCGGCTCGTTGGTCGGGCCGAATTCGGTCGAGCTCGCGCCCGCGAGGCCGCCGACATTGCGCAGCGATTCAATGACCGCCATCTGCATACCGAAGCAGATGCCGAAATAGGGAACGGCGCGCGTGCGGGCAAACTGCGCCGCCGCGATCTTGCCTTCGCTGCCGCGCTCGCCAAAGCCGCCCGGCACCAGAATGCCGTTCACGTCTTCAAGGTAATAGGCCGCGTCTTCGGTTTCGAAGATTTCGGATTCGAGCCACTTGATGTTGACCCGCACCTTGTTGCCGATGCCGCCGTGAACGAGCGACTCGTTGAGCGACTTATAGGCGTCCTTGAGGCCGGTATATTTGCCCACGATGGCGATGGTCACGTCGCCTTCGGGCTCGCGAATATTGTGGGTGATCGTGTTCCACTTCGCGAGGTTCGGCTCGATCGAGCCCTTGATGCCGAAGACGGAAAGCACTTCGCGGTCGAGGCCTTCAGTATGATAGGCGTGCGTCACGTCATAGATCGTGTCGACATCCATCGCCTGAATGACGGCGCTCTCGCGCACGTTGCAGAACAACGCGATCTTGCGGCGCTCGTCCTTCGGGATCGGGCGATCGGCGCGGCACATCAGAATGTCCGGCTGAATGCCGATGGAGCGCAGTTCCTTCACCGAATGCTGCGTCGGCTTCGTCTTCATCTCGCCGGCGCTCGGGATATAGGGCAGCAGTGTCAGATGGATGAAGCAGGTCTGGCCGCGCTCCAGCTCGTTGCCGAGCTGGCGGATCGCTTCGAAGAACGGAAGCCCCTCGATGTCGCCGACCGTGCCGCCGATCTCGCACAGGACGAAATCGACGCCCTCATTGCCGGACAGGACGAAATCCTTGATCGCGTCGGTGACGTGCGGAATGACCTGCACAGTGCCGCCCAGATAATCGCCGCGCCGCTCGCGCGCGATGATGTCCTGATAGATCCGGCCTGTGGTGATGTTGTCGCCGCGCGTCGCGGGCACGCCCGTGAAACGCTCGTAGTGACCGAGGTCGAGGTCAGTCTCCGCCCCGTCATCCGTCACATAGACCTCACCATGCTGGTAAGGCGACATCGTGCCGGGATCGACGTTGAGGTAAGGATCGAGCTTGCGAAGCCGCACGGAGAAGCCACGCGCCTGGAGAAGCGCGCCGAGTGCTGCGGATGCGAGACCCTTGCCAAGAGAGGAGACCACGCCGCCGGTGATGAATATGTACCGCGTCATGGGCCCTGAACGTACACCAACAAAAAACGATTCGGATCGCCAAACGTGAACCGCAAGGCCGGTCTGGCGAAAATAACTGTGGGTCGATGTCCGGAGAGTTCCCGGACGGATATTTTACTGTGCGCGCGGAACGCTCGGCTGAGCGGGAGCCGCTGGAACCGTGCCGTTTTGAGCCGGTTGCGCGGCCTTGTCGAGGCCGGAGCCAAGCGGTGCGGGAACGACCGGTCCCTGATTGGTGACCGGCACATCCGAGATCTTGTCGAGAACCGCATTGCCCGAACCGCCACGCGAAGCGAGGACAACCAGCGACAGGCTCGTCGCGAAGAATATGGCCGCCGCGATCCCCGTCGCCCGGGTGAGCACGTTGCCCGCGCCGCGACCGGTCATCAGTCCGCCGCCACCGCTGCCAATGCCCAGTGCGCCGCCTTCGGAACGCTGCAGCAACACCAGGGCGACAAGCGCCACCGCAACCATCAGATGGATAATGAGGAGCACGGTGGTCATGGCGGGTCGGAATCCAATCTGTTCATAACGTGCCCGCCCCTTGGGCCGGCCGACGGGGCGGTTTGTAGCGCATGCGGGGCCGGGTTTCCAGTCCCGCGGTGCAGGGTCAGATATATGCCGAAATAATGCCGAAAAAGTCCTCGGCCTTCAGGCTCGCGCCGCCGACCAGGGCGCCATTGACGTTTTCGACGCCCATGAGCTCCGCCGCGTTGGAGGGCTTCACCGAGCCGCCATAGAGGATTCGCATGGCCGCGCCCTCGTCCCCGAAGCGCTTCACAAGGGCGTCGCGGATGGCGGCATGGACCTTGGCCACATCCTGCGCCGTGGGCGTCCGGCCGGTGCCGATGGCCCAAACGGGCTCATAGGCGACGACCGTGGTTTTCGCCGTCGCATCGGCCGGGAGGGAGCCCTTGAGCTGGCCGCGGATGACCTTCAGGGTCTCCTTGGCGTCGCGCTGAGCTTCCGTTTCGCCGACGCAGACGATGGCGACGAGGCCGGCCCGATGCGCGGCTTCCGCCTTGGCCCGGACCACATCGTCCGTCTCGCCATGGTCGGCGCGCCGCTCGGAATGGCCGACGATGACGTAAGCAGCGCCCGCGTCCTTGAGCATTTCGGCGCTGATGTCGCCCGTATGGGCGCCGGAGACCTTGGCGTGGCAATCCTGCGCACCAATGGCGATCTTCGCCCCCTTGGCTTCTTCCTTCAGCGACGGAATCAGTGTCGCCGGCGGGCAGACGAGGACATCGCAACGCACCCGCGTCGCCTTCGCAAGCAGCCGCGCAAGGCCCGAAACCTCCTTCTTCGAGGCTTTCAGGCCGTTCATCTTCCAGTTGCCTGCGACCAGCGCCCTGATGCGCGGTGCTTTTTTCGTTGCCGCCATGACTTAATTCCCGCCTTTGGACGCCCCGCTGAACTCGCAAATGGGCCGCCCGCCGATTTAGCAGAGTGGCGCCGCCTCGCCAACGCGTTTTCACAAGGAAAATCAAACGGAAAGCCGCCCCTGCCCGCTTGCGGGATAATGGACCCGCACCTATCATGCCGCGCTTCCAGGTGAGGCCGGACCCGGCCCATCCTTCAGAAACGGCCCATCCTTCAAAAAACGGAAAACCGACCAATGCTTGATACCCTGAGGAGAGGCGCCGGCAGCTGGGTCGCGAAGCTATTGATGGGCCTGCTGGTCTTCAGCTTCGGCATCTGGGGCATCGCGGACATTTTCCGCGGCTATTCGACGGATACCGTCGCCCGCGTTGGCGACACGGATATCAAGCTCAAGCAGTTCGAACGCGAATTCGAGAACCAGACCAAGGCCATGGCGCAGCGCGTCGGCCAGCCGCTGACGCGCGACCAGGCGCGCGCCTATGGCGTCCCGCAGGCTTCGCTGACGCGCCTCATCGCGCTCGCGGCCCTCGACAGCGGCTCGAAGGATCTGGGTCTTGCCGCCAGCGACCAAACCGTTGCGAAGGACATCGCCGCCGATCCGAATCTGCAGGGCAGCTTCGGCAAGTTCGACCGCGCCGCCTTCGAGATGGCGCTGCAACGCATTGGCCTGACCGAAAAGGCATTCATCGCCGACCGCCGCTCCTATATAGAGCGCGCCCAGCTGAGCGACGTGCTGATGAACGGCGTGGACGTGCCCTCGTCGCTGCTCGACGCGATTTCGACCTTCCAGCAGGAAACGCGCGTCGTCTCCTACATCATCCTGCCGCCAAGCGCTGTCGGCGACATCAAGGATCCCGACGAGAAGACGCTCGAGGCCTATCACAAGAAGGCCGCGATCCACTTCACGCAGCCCGAGACCCGCGACTTCACGATCATGACGCTGGAGCCTGCCGATCTCGCGTCGTCGATCTCGATCACCGACGAAGACCTCGCCAAGGCCTATGAGCAGCGCCGCAGCGAGTTCGACATCGCGGAGAAGCGCACCATCGACCAGATTCCCTTCGCGACGAAGGAAGCCGCCGCAGCGGCCGCCGCCCGCCTCAAGAAGGGCGAGGCGCTGGACAAGATCGTCAGCGAAATCGGCCTGACGCCCGCCGATGTATCGCTGGGCACCGTCACCCGCGATCAGATGGTATCGCCCGCCGTGGCCGATGCCGCCTTCGCGCTCAAGACCGGCGAATACAGCGAACCCGTTCAAGGCCCCCTCGGCACCGTCGTCCTGCATGTGACAGCCGTCGAGCCCGGCAAGGCGAGCAAGTTCGAGGACGTGAAGGACAAGCTTCGCAAGGAAATCGCCAACGAAAAGGCCAGCAGCCAGGTCTATGACGTCCAGAACGGCATCGAGGATGCCCGTGCCGGTGGCGCATCCTTCGAGGACATCGCCGCGAAGAACGGCCTCAAGACCGTCAAGTTCACTGGTGTGACCGAAAAGGGTCTGACCGTGGACGGCGCGAAGATCGCGGGTCTTCCCGAATTCAAGGATCTGCTCACCACAGTGTTCAAGAGCGAGACCGGCGACCAGGTTCCGCCCGGCGATACAGGCATCGGCGGCTATTACTGGGTGCGTGTGGATGGCGTGAAGGCGGCGGAAGTAAAGCCGCTCGACAAGGTGCGCGCCGAAGTCCTCAATCTCTGGAAGACCGAAAAGCGTAAAGCCGATCTCGACGCGCTCGCGCAGACGCTGGTCGAGCGCGGCAACAAGGGCGAGAGCTTCGACAAGCTCGCCGCCTCCGTGGGCCGGACGCCGCTGAACTCGCCTGAGATCAAGCGCTTCTCGGAGAGCGATACCTTCTCCCGCATCGCCGTGACGCGCATCTTCGCCGCGCCGCAAGACGGCTTTGCCTATGGCCCCGTCGGCCTCGGCGACAGCCTCATCGTCATGCAGGTAAAGACGATCAACGATCCGAAGCCTGACCGTCAGTCGGCGGATTACAAGAAAATCCACGACGAAGTTCACGATGCCCTCCAGACCGATATGATCACGACCTATATCGCGGGCCTCGAAAAGGACCTCGGCGTTGAAGTCAACTCAAAGCTCCTGGAGCGCACACTCGCGTCGGACAGCGCACAATAACGCGCGTCCTTTACTGAACCTGCCGGTGCCGTCATGATTCTACCCGCCTTCGCGGACTTCGAGCGCATCTACAATTCCGGCGCGGCGCAGGTCGTCTGGACGCGGCTCGTCGCCGATCTCGAAACGCCTGTCTCCGCGATGCTCAAGATCGCCGACAGCCGGCCGAACAGCTTCCTGCTCGAATCCGTCGAGGGCGGCGACACACGCGGCCGCTACTCTATCATCGGCCTGAAACCCGATGTGATCTGGCGCACCCAGGGCGACAAGCCGGAAATCAACCGCCGCGCGCTGGTGGATGCGAAGAGCTTCGAACCCTGCGGCACGGGCGCGCTCGCCTCGCTGCGCGCGCTGATTGCGGAATCGCGCATCGAGCTTCCGGAAGATCTGCCTCCGATGGCCGCAGGCGTCTTCGGCTATATGGGCTATGACACGATCCGCCTGATCGAGAATTTGCCGAACCAGAATCCCGACCGGCTCGGTCTGCCCGACGGGCTCTTCCTGCGGCCGACAATCATCGCCGTCTTCGACTCGGTGAAGGACGAGGTGATCATCGTGACGCCGGTGCGGCCGGAGTCCGGCGTCAATGCGCGTGCCGCCTATGCGCGCGCGGGTGAACGGCTCACCGATGTCGTCGCCGACTTCGACCGCTCGCTGCCGCATGTCGATCAGGTGGACAATGTCGGCGAGATGCCGGCGCCCAAATCGAACACGCCGCAAGAGACCTATTTCGACATGGTGCGCAAGGCGAAGGAATATATCGCCGCCGGCGACATATTCCAGGTCGTGCTCTCGCAGCGCTTCGAGGCGCCCTTCACCCTGCCCGCCTTCTCGCTCTACCGGGCGCTCAGGCGCATCAATCCGTCGCCCTATCTCTATTTTCTCAATTTCGAGAATTTCTCGATCGTCGGCTCGAGCCCCGAAATCCTTGTGCGCGTGCGCGACAACAAGGTCACGATCCGCCCGATCGCCGGTACCCGTCATCGCGGCAAGAGCGCGAGCGAAGATGCGGCCATCGGCGAGGAACTGCTGGCCGATCCGAAGGAACGCGCCGAGCATCTGATGCTCCTCGATCTCGGCCGCAACGATGTGGGCCGCGTCTCGAAAATCGGCACGGTGCAGGCGACCGAACAGTTCGCGCTGCAATATACCTCGCACCTCATCCACATCGTCTCCAATGTCGAAGGCGAACTCGACCCGCATTACGACGCCATCGAGGCGCTGATCGCGGGCTTCCCGGCGGGCACCGTTTCCGGTGCGCCCAAGGTTCGCGCGATGGAAATCATCGACGAGCTCGAACTGGACAAGCGCGGCGCCTATGCCGGTTGCGTCGGCTATTTCTCGGCGGCCGGCGAGATGGACACCTGCATCGTGCTGCGCACCGCCATCGTCAAGGACGGCAAGATGTACGTTCAGGCGGGCGGCGGCGTGGTCGCGGATTCGACGCCCGAAGGCGAGTGTCAGGAGAGCGTCAACAAGGCCAAGGCGCTTTTCCGCGCGGCTGAAGAAGCGGTGCGATACGCCTCGAGAGGCGGGAGACGCCAGTGAGCGGCGGCGGGGGCAAGCCTGTCCTCGTTTTCGATTCCGGCATTGGCGGGCTTTCCGTGCTTGCCGCCATCCGCAAGCTCATGCCGACGCAACGCCTCGTCTATGTCGCCGACGACGCTGCCTTCCCTTATGGCAACTGGAAGGAAAACGAGCTCAGCGCGCATATCGTGCGGCTGATGGGCGAGTTGATCGTGACACACGATCCCGCTGCCGTGGTCATCGCGTGCAACACCGCTTCGACGCTCGTTCTGCCGCCGCTACGCGAGAAGTTCAGCATTCCATTCGTCGGCACAGTGCCCGCCGTGAAGCCCGCCGCCGAGCAGACGAAATCCGGCGTCATCGCCGTTCTCGCGACCCCCGCGACCATCGCCCGCGACTACACGCGCAAGCTCATCGAGAGTTTCGCGCAGTCTGCAAAGGTTCAACTTGTCGCCGCACCGAGGCTCGCCAGCGTGGCCGAAGACCTGCTGCGCGGCGTTACCATCGACCG
>DAIEIL010000024.1 GCA_027352645.1 Rhodobiaceae bacterium
GTAACGGCAACCTTCGAGATCGTCTTCATGACCGGCTGGTCGCCGCATGAAAGCCAGCAGAAGCCCCTGAAGCCCGGCAGCGCGAAGATGCGCCTTGCCGATGCGCTCGGAGCCGAAGAAAAGCCCAAAAACGGCTGACTATTCGAAGTAGACGACGAGTGGCTTGAACAGCGCGGCAAGATCCCCGCCGAGCACGGACAGGATACCGATTACTCCCGTCGCGACGATGGCCAGGATCAGCGAATATTCGATGGCCGTCGCGCCGCGGTCATCGCGCCGAAAACGCCGGAACTCAATCTGTGCTGTGGTCGCACGCATCGCACTCTCCCGTTCTGTCGCAGCCGCCGGGAGGCGCGGAGCACCTCAGAGCAGGTCGCGAAGCGCAGCCACCAGCGGCTCGTCCGCGGGCGGCATCGGATAGTCCCGCATTCTCGCGGGCTTCACCCATTCAAGCGCCTGCCCTTCGACGGGCTGGACCGTTCCCCGCCACCGCCTGCACACATAGAGCGGCATCAGCAGGTGAAAATCCGTATACGTATGGCTCGCGAAGGCTAGCGGCGCCAGACATGCCTTCGCGACCTCGATGCCGAGCTCCTCGCGCAATTCGCGAATGAGCGCGTCTTCCGGCGTCTCCCCCGGCTCCATCTTGCCGCCGGGAAATTCCCAGAGCCCGGCGAGCGATTTGCCCTCGGGCCGCTGGGCCATCAGCACGCGCCCATCTGCATCGACGAGCGCGCAGGCCACGACCAGCACAATCTTCTGTGTGCGACCTTCCGTCATCGTGCCACCATTTGCCTAGGGATGTATGCGCCCAAATGAGTACATGGTTAAAGCGAGGTTACCGCTCAGCTGCGATAATCCGCATTGATCCGGATGTACTCATAGGTGAGATCGCAGGTCCAGACGGTCGCGCTTCCCTTGCCGACGCCGACATCGACCTCGATGTCGATGTCCTGACCTTTCATATGGCGGGCGACCGGCGTCTCGTCATAGCCGGGCACGGCAACGCCGTTCTTCGCCACATCAACGCCGCCCATGCGGATCGAGAGCCTGTCGCGGTCGGCCGCCTCGCCCGATTTGCCGACTGCCATGACGACACGGCCCCAATTTGCGTCCTCGCCTGCGATCGCCGTCTTCACCAGCGGCGAGTTGGCGATGGCAAGGCCGATACGCCGCGCGGCCTTCTCGCTCTCCGCCCCGCTCACATCGATACGGATGAATTTCGAGGCGCCCTCGCCGTCCCTCACGACCTGATGCGCGAGATCGAGCAGCAATTCGTCGAGCGCCTGGCGAAACTCCGCGAGCGCCGGATCGCCGGCGCGCTTGACGAGACGCGCGCCTTTCGCCGTGCCCGTTGCGAAAAGAAGCACGGTGTCGCTGGTCGAAGTGTCGCTGTCGACGGTGATGGCGTTGAAGCTGCGATCCGAACCTTCGGCGAGAAGGCTCTGCAATGCAGCCGGAGCAATCGCCGCATCAGTCACGATGAAGACGAGCATGGTGGCAAGGTCCGGCGCGATCATGCCCGAGCCTTTGCCGATACCGTTGATCGTCACCGTCGCGTCGCCGATCCGCGCCTTGCGCGTCGAGAGCTTGGGATAGGTGTCGGTCGTCATGATGGCGCGCGCGGCCCTGTCCCACTGGTCGGGACCGGCGGCATTGAGCGCCATGTGGATGCCAGTGAGAAGGGGCGAGGGATTGAGCGCCTGGCCAATGACGCCCGTCGAGGCGACATAGACTTCGTCCTCATCGCAACCGACGGCGGCGGCGGCCTCCATGACCGTGGCTTCAACGGTGGCGACGCCAGCCTTGCCGGTGAAGGCGTTCGAATTACCCGAATTGACGACGACGGCACGACCACGCCCGCCCTTCGCAATGCCCGCGCGACACCATTCAACCGGCGCGGAGGCCGTCTTCGACGTCGTGAAAACGCCCGCCGCAGAGGTGCCTTCCGGCAGGCTGATGACGAGCACGTCGTCACGGCCCTTGTACTTGATGCCCGCAGCCGCAGTGCCGAGCGAAACGCCTGCGATCGGCGGGAGCTTCGCATAGGACTTGGGCGCTAGCGGCGAGACCTTGTGCTTGGCCTTCCCGGCCGCTGCCTTTTTTACGGCAGGTTTTTTCGTCGCAACCTTGCCCGCGGCAGCCTTCTTCGGGGCAGGCTTGCTCGCCTTCGCCTTGGGGGCTGCCTTCTTTACGGGCTTCTTCGCAACCTTTGCTTTCGCGGCCGGTTTTGCCTTCTGCGTCTTCTTCGGGGCCTTCGCCATCGCTCTCTCCAGCCTGTCGGTTATTTCGTGCCGTCGGGTGCAGGCGCGGGCGCGATCTGCGGCTTGTCGGCACCGACGATTTCGACCTTCGCCTTCTTCCGCATGTCTTCCATTATCTTGGTGCCCTGATCACGGGCGAGCGTGCGCATCACGTCGTCATGCGCTTCCTCGAAGGTCGGCTTCTTGGCCTTGCGCGTCTCGACGAGCTGGATGACATGCCAGCCGAACTTCGTCTCGACAGGATCGGAAATCTGGCCGGGCTTCAACTTGAACACCGCGGCGGAGAACTCGGGCACCATGTCGCCCTTCTTGAACCAGCCGAGGTCGCCACCTTCCTGCGAGCTCGAATCCTTCGACATGGACTTGGCCACGTCCTCGAACTTCTTGCCGCCCTTGATTTCCGCCAGAACTTTGAGCGCCTCGTCCTTCGAGCCAACCAGAATGTGGCGGGCATGGGCCTCGGTCTCCGCTTCGGCCTTGGCAATATGCTCGTCGTAATAGGCCTTCACCGCCTTTTCGCTGACCTTGTCGCGCATCAGTTGGACCCAGTAGACGTCGCGCAGCGCTTTTT
>DAIEIL010000026.1 GCA_027352645.1 Rhodobiaceae bacterium
AGGACGAGGCGTCGGACGGTCCCGACGCGCCGCCGCCGCCCGCCGAATGACTGAACGAGCGGCGGGCCCGCGCCCGCCGCTTGCCTCCCATGCCTATTCCGCCGCCTTTGCGTGAGAGCCCGTGGGCTCCAGCACCTTGCCGGGATTGAGAATGCCCTTGGGGTCGAGCGCCGCTTTCAGCGTCCGCATCAGGGCGACCTCTTCCGGCGAGCGCGACCAGCCGAGATAGGGTCGTTTTTCGAGGCCGATGCCATGTTCGGCTGAAACCGAGCCGCCGCGCTTCCTGAGCGCGCCATAGACGATCGCCTCGACCTCTTTGCGCATGGCCGGCGAATGTTCGGGAACGCTGCCCGGTATGACATGCAGATTGCCGTCGCCGAGGTGACCGAAGACCATCAGCGAATGCGCGGGCCATTTGGCCGCGAGCCCTTCGCGGACTTCATTCACATAGCTTTCCATGTCGGCGATCTTGAGGCTCACATCGAAAGTGAAGATCGGCCAGTTGCGCGCCACCTGCCCCACATCGTCGCGCAGCGCCCACATCTGATGGCGCTCGGCCTGGTTCTTGGCGATGACGGCATCGGAAACCTCTCCCGCTTCGAGCGCCGCCATGAGCGCCTTCTCGAAACGCGCGGAGTCGGCCTCCTGATCGCCGCCCATCGACTCCACGAGCACGTAATAGGGATGGCCGTAATCGAGCAGCGGCCTGCCCTTGGCCGGCTCCGTCGTCACGAGCTTGTAGAAATCTTCCCACATCACTTCAAAGGCCGAGAGCGTGCCGCCAAGTTCGCGTTCCATGTGGCGCAGGAACTTCGGCAACTGGCCGAAGCTCTCGACGGCGACGAAAGCCGTGTCCTGCGACACCGGCTTCGGGCGCAGCCGCAACACAGCCCGCGTCACGATGCCGAGCGTACCCTCCGAGCCGATGAAAAGCTGCTTCAGGTCGTAGCCCGCATTGTTCTTGATGAGATGGTTGAGCGAGGAAAGCACTGTGCCATCGGCAAGCACAGCTTCGAGGCCAAGCACCATGTCGCGCATCATGCCGTAGCGGATGACGCGATTGCCGCCCGCATTGGTCGAGATGTTGCCTCCGATGGTGGCCGACCCGCGCGCGCCGAGGTCGAGCGGAAAGAGCGCGCCCTGCGTCTCCACCGCTTCGCAAAGCGCCTGCAAGATGCAGCCCGCCTGCACCGTCGCCGTGCCGCCTGCGACATCGATTTCCTCGATCCGGTTCATGCGGTCGAGCGAGAGCACGATATGCCCCTCCGCCTCCGCACCTTCAACGAGCCCGGTCTTGCCGCCCCACGGAACAATAGGCTCGCCCGCCGCATGGGCGAGCTTCAGGATTTTTGAAACCTCTTCCGTCGAAGCAGGACGCAACACGGCGCGCGGACTTCCGAGCCTGCTCCAGCCGCCCTGCGCCTTCTCCGCTGCCTCGGCCCCTTCAAGCACGGTCCCAACGGGAAGCGCGGCTTTCAACTTTGCAATGAGGTCGTCCACGGCCATGAGTTCCTCCCGGAAATGCACTTTTGGTGGAGTATAGCTCGAATCGAGCGGACTCGCTTTGCCTTATGACAGCGAATAGGACAGGCCCAAAGCCGCGAGTTCGGCTCCGCAAGAGGGCTCCAGAACCAAAAGCAGTAACTTTCCCTCTGCGATCTTACTCCGCACTTCTTCGATATGTCCTTCGTCCGCCCAAGATGTCGTGTCGCTGAGAGTGCATATCCATCTGCACCAATATGCAATTTCGTCCTTTGAAAAGGCATGGCTGGAGGACACCAACAATCTGGAAACGACGTTTTGATCGACGAAATCAACGATGCGGAAGCGGGAAACGCCCTCGACATGAAGCGTGGAGATACTCGCGTCTGCGCGACGAAATTTCAGCGTCAATGATCGCTCATCCCGGTTAGCTTCGAGACCGACCAACTCCGCATCATGAAACTCGGACAAAGTTCGAGTCATTGCACCCTTCCCATCCACAGGCACCACGGGCGCCTCAACATTCACCTCGTCAGCACCCGCCCAACAGCCTGTCCCCAGCGGCCATAGCGCGCGGCCCGTTCAGCCTCCACCATTTCCGGCTCGAAGCGGCGCTCGCATTGCCAGTGGCGGGCGACATCCTGCGGCGTGCCGTAGAAGCCGACCTGCATCCCTGCGAGATAGGCCGCGCCGAGCGCCGTCGTCTCGGTGATGGCCGGACGTTCGACCGGACGGCCCAGAATGTCCGTCAGATTTTGCATGAACCAGTTGTTCGCGACCATGCCGCCATCGACGCGGAGCGCCTGCGGGCTTTCGAGACCCGCCGCCTTCATGTCGGCGGTCATAGCCTCCATGAGATCGCGCGTCTGAAAGGAAACGGATTCGACCGCCGCGCGGACGATTTCGGCGGCGCCCGTGTCCCGCGTCATGCCGAAGAGCGCGGCGCGCGCATGCGGATCCCAGTAAGGCGCGCCGA
>DAIEIL010000030.1 GCA_027352645.1 Rhodobiaceae bacterium
CGATCATCCCGACCGCACTGCGCTGCGCCAGAAGTTCCTTGCCGAGCATACGCATGATGACGACGAAGTGCGTTTCTTCGTCGAAGGGGCGGGCGCCTTCTATCTGCATGTGAAGGGCAAGGTCTATCGCCTGATCTGCGAGCGCAACGACCGCATCAGCGTGCCTGCCGGCACGACCCATTGGTTCGACACGGGCGAGCGCCCGCATTTCTGCGCCATCCGCATCTTCACCTCGCCGGACGGCTGGGTCGGTCATTTCACCGGCGACGACATTGCGACGCGCTTTCCGTTGTTCGAGAGCGCTGCATGAGGATCGCGGCGATCCTGACCGACGTCGAAGGAACGACGACGCCCATCTCGTTCGTGCATGAGGCGTTGTTTCCCTATGCGCGCGCGCGCATTGCGGAGTTCTGCAAGGCGCATGAGGCGGAGCCGGAAGTCGCGGAGGCGCTTGCCGCCGCCCGCGCGCTCGACGGTCTTCCCGAGATCGATCTCGACGCGACGATCGCGCTGCTCATCCGCTGGATCGATGAGGATCGGAAGGCCGGCCCGTTGAAGACGCTGCAGGGCCTCATCTGGCGGAGGGGTTATGAAGAGGGCGTGTTGAAAGGCGCTGTTTATGAGGATGCTGCCGATTATCTCAATCGCTGGCACGCGAGCGGCCTCAGCCTCTTCGTCTATTCTTCCGGCTCGGTCGAAGCGCAGAAGCTGATCTTCGGTTATTCCGACAAGGGCGATCTCGCGCGGCTATTCTCGGGCTTCTTCGATACCGCCGTCGGCGCGAAGCTCGAGGCGGCATCCTATGAGCGCATCGCGCGGGATATCGGCCTTAGGCCAGCCAGCGTTCTGTTCCTCTCGGACCATCCGGGCGAGATCGAGGCGGCGAAGGCCGCAGGGCTTCAGGTTGCGCGCATCGACCGGGCGCTCGGGCGCGACGAAACGCATCGCGAGGATGGCGTGCTCGTCGCCGGTTCCTTCGCGCCAGTCGATCGCGACTTTTTCTAGGCCTCAGCGATAATCCGCTTCCACGGTCGCGTCTTCATGCGTGGCCGCGGAGAACGCGCGGAATACGAGCGTCAGCACGGCCGCGACGGCGAGGTTCAGGATCACCGTATAGAGCGCGGCATAGCCCGGCATGGTCACGCCGAAGATCGTCAGCGGCCATGTCGAGGTCTTGAAGCCGAGCGACCATGCCATCCATGTGCCCGTGCCGATGCCTGTGGCCCAGCCGATGAGCAGCGCACGCGGATCGAACCAGCGTGTATAGAGGCCGAAGAAGATCGCAGGCAGCGTCTGGATGATCCAGATGCCGCCGAGAAGCTGAAGCTGGATCGCGAGGCGCTGTTCGAGGTTCAGCACGAAGACCAGCGCACCCACCTTTGCGACCAGCGAAATGATCTTCGCCATGCGCGATTCCGCTTCCGCCGAGCAGTCAGGCGCGATGAATTCCTTGTAGACGTTGCGCGTGAACAGGTTCGCGACTGCGATCGACATGATCGCGGCTGGAACCAGCGCGCCGATGCCGACGGCGGCGAAGGCGACGCCCACGAACCAGCTCGGGAACTGGTCGAGGAAGAGGGCGGGCACGGAAAAATTAGCGCCGTAGAGCTTGAAGCCTTCGGCAAATTCCGGCTTCGCCGAAACGCCGGCGGCGAGCGCCATGTAGCCGAGAAGCGCGATGAGGCCGAGCACGAAGGAATAGGCAGGCAGCAGCGCGGCATTGCGGCGGATCACATGGCCCGAGCTTGCGCTCAGCACGCCCGTCATCGAATGCGGATAGAGGAAAAGAGCGAGCGCGGAGCCGAGCGCCAGCGTCGCATAGGCGCTATAGCCGCCGAGGCTGCTACCGGCCGGCGGCGTGAGGGTCAGCTTTTCGGGCGCGACGGACGCGAAGATCGCGCTATAGCCGCCGAGCTTTGCCGGAATGATGATCACGGCCGCGATGACCGTGATGTAGATCAGAAGATCTTTTACGACCGCGATCATGGCAGGCGCGCGAAGGCCGCTCGTATAGGTGAAGGCAGCGAGGATGATGAATGCGATGATGATCGGCAGATGTCCATGCACGCCCATGGCGCCGATGACGACTTCCATGCCGACAAGCTGAAGCGCGATATAGGGCATGGTGGCGAGCATGCCGGTCGCCGCGATGGCGAGCGCGAGCGGGCGATAGCCATAGCGCCCCTTCACGAAATCCGCCGCCGTGACATAGCCGTGGCGATGGGCGACGGCCCAGAGGCGCGGGAAGATCACAAAGACCATCGGATAGACGAGCACCGTGTAGGGCACGGCGAAGAAGCCCATGGCGCCCGCGCTGAAGACGAGGGCAGGCACGGCGATGAATGTATAGGCCGTGTAGAGATCGCCGCCGAGCAGGAACCAGGTGATGATGGTGCCGAATCGGCGCCCGCCAAGGCCCCATTCGTGAAGCTGGCTGAGGTCGCCCTGCCGCCAGCGTGCGGCAAGGAAGCCGAGAATGGTGATGAAGCCGAAGAGGCCGGTGAAAACGTAAAGCGCGGTCCAGTTGATGGTCATGGGTTTACTCGGTCGCGAAATAGACGGCGATGGTCAGCCCCGCGCCGAGCGCGATCCAGAGCAGCTGGTACCAGTAGAAGAAGGGGATGCCGGCAAGTGCGGGGTCGGCCGAATTGTAGAACGGCACCCAGAGCATCGCGGGGAAGGGCAGGAAGATCAGAGGCACAAGCCAGCGGCGCTTGTGCGGCCGCGCGTCATTATTCTCGTCTGCCATGATATCCCCCCGTTTCGAGCCATAACTCACCCGGCGGGAACATTAGTGGCTGGCATTCGGGCTGTCACCTGTCAGGAGATGAGCCTCGCGTCCTATTCTCCCGCGGCGACCGCCGCGTCCGCCCGGCTCCTGCCGAAGCGCTTGCCCAGCCGGTCGAGATACACATAGAGAACCGGCGTGATGTAAAGCGTGAGCAGCTGCGAAAGGATGAGGCCGCCCACGACGGCAAGGCCGAGCGGCTGGCGCACTTCGCCGCCTTCGCCGAAGCCGATGGCGATGGGGAGCGTGCCCATGAGGGCCGCCATGGTCGTCATCATGATGGGACGGAAGCGGATCACGGCGGCGCGGAAGATCGCTTCGTCGGGCGCCATGCCCTCGCCCCGTTCCCGCTCCAGCGCGAAGTCGATCATCATGATCGCGTTCTTCTTCACGATGCCGATGAGCATGATCATGCCGACAAAGGCGTAGAGCGTGAGCGGCAGGCCGAAGAGATAGAGCGTGAGCAGCGCGCCCACCGCCGCCGAGGGCAGGCCGGAGAGAATGGTCAGCGGATGGATGAAGCTCTCATAGAGAATGCCGAGCACGATATAGACGACGAGGATCGCAAGGCCGAGAAGCAGGCCGAGCCCGCTCATCGAACTCTGGAATGCCTGCGCCGTGCCCTGGAAGCTTGTCGAGATGGTCGCCGGGAGCTGGATCTGGTCCTGCACCTTCTGGATGGTCCTCACCGCGTCGCTCAACGCGACGCCTGGCGCGAGGTTGAACGAGATGGTGACGGCGGGAAGCTGGCCCAGATGGTTTTCGGTCAGCGAGGTCGCGATATGGCTTGTCTGCGTCACGGCGGTCAGGGGCACGAGATTGCCCGTGTTCGACCGCAGATAGAGCCGTTGCAGCGCCGACTCGTCCTGCTGGTAGCGTTTCTGCAGTTCCAGCACGACCTGATACTGGTCGGACGAAGTGTAGATCGTCGAAATCTGGATGCCGCCGAATGCCGATGACAGCGCGCCCTGAACCTGTTCGGGGGTGATGCCGAGGGCTGCGGCCCGGTTGCGGTCGATCTTGACGCTCAGCGTCGGCGTCGAAAGGTCGAGATCGCTGGTGACGTCCTGGAATCCCGGCGCTGATGACAGCGCAGTCTGCAGCCGCGCCGCGCTGCCATAGAGCGTCGACACGTCGAGATCCTGCAGCGTGTATTGATAGGTCGCCTTGGAAGATTGCCCGCCGACCTGGAGCGCGGGCGGATTCTGGAGATAGACCTTGAAGCCGGTGATCTTCGCGAGCTTGGGGCGTAGTTCCTGGATGATTTCGTCGGCATTGAGCTTGCGCTCGGAGCGCGGCTTCAGCCGCATGATGATCGTGCCGGCGTTGATGCTTGAGCGCGGCCCGTTCGGGCCGAGGATGGACATGACCGCAGCTACATTCGGATCGGCCATGACGATCTTTACGGCTTCCATCTGATGGCGCGTCATGTCGTTGAACGAAATGCCGTTTGGTCCTTCCGTATTGGCGCGAAGGTGGCCGATGTCGCCACTCGGCAGAAAATCCTTGGGCATGAAATTGAAGAGCATAACCGTCGCGGCGATGCTCAGCAGGAAGACTGCGAAGATCGCGCGGTGTCGGATCATTCCCGCGCGCAGCGTGCGCTCGTAGCTGGTCTCGAGCGCAGCGAAGGCGCGTTCACTCCAGTCGAGGATCGCGAGCTGGCGGCCTTGTCCGTGTCCCGGGCGGATCATGCGGCTGCAGAGCATCGGCGTCAGGGTCACCGAGACAACGCCCGAGACGACGATGGCGAGCACGATGGTCACGGCGAATTCATGCAACAACCGTCCGACAATGCCACCCATGAAGAGAATGGGGATGAAGACGGCAGCGAGTGACACTGTCATTGAAAGAATGGTGAAGGCGATCTCCTTCGAGCCCTTCAATGCCGCTTCAAACGGACGCTCGCCATTTTCGACATGGCGCATGATGTTTTCGAGCATGACGATTGCGTCGTCGACGACGAAGCCGACGGCAAGCGTCAGCGCCATGAGCGAAAGATTGTCGAGGCTGTAGCCGAGAAAAGCCATGCCCGCGAAGGTGCCGACGATCGAGATCGGCAGCGCGAGCGAGGGAATGATCGTCGCCGACAATGTGCGCAGGAAGAGGAAGATGACGAGCACGACGAGCGCGGCTGCAAGCACCAGCGTGAACTGTACGTCATGCACCGAGGCGCGGATCGACTGGCTGCGGTCATAGAGAATGTCGAGCGAGATCGCGGCGGGAAGCTGCTTCTGGAAATCCGGCAGGACCTTGTTGATCGCGTCGACTACGGCGATCGTGTTTGCGCCGGGTTGGCGCTGGATGCCGAGGATGATGGCGCGATCCTTGCCCGACCAGCTGGCGGCCTGGTCGTTCTCCACGCTGTCCACGACATCGCCGATATCGTCGAAGCGCACGGGCGCGCCGTTGCGCCAGGCGACGACCTGACGCCGGAAAGCCTCCGCGTCGACAAGCTGACCTTCCGCGCGGATGACGGTGTTGCGGGTCGGGCCGCTCAGCGATCCGGTCGGATTGTTGACATTGGTCGCCCGCGCGGCGGCTGTGACCTCGTCTATGCCAAGCCCGCGCGCTGCCAGCGCATCGGGATTGACCTGAATGCGGACGGCGTATTTCTGTGTGCCGTAGACATTCACCTGCGCGACGCCGTCGATGGTCGATATCCGGCGCGAGAGAATGGTCTCCGCATAGCGGTTGACCTCGCTCATCGGCAGGACCTTCGAACTCATCATGATGAAGAGAACGGGTGAGTCCGCCGGATTGACCTTCCTGATCGTCGGCGGGCTCGGCATGCCGTCCGGAAGCTGGCGCTGGGCGGCGGAGATCGCGGACTGCACGTCCTGCGCCGCCGCGTCGATATTGCGGTCGAGCTTGAATTGCAGCGTGATGCGCGTCGAGCCGAGGCTCGACGTCGAGGTCATCTGGTCGATGCCGGCGATGGT
>DAIEIL010000045.1 GCA_027352645.1 Rhodobiaceae bacterium
ACGGGTACGATCGCCTTTGCCGACATGAGCTGGGCGCGCAAGTCGATCAAGGACGTCTATCTTGGGCCGGTGCTGAAGCAGCCCTCTGACGCACTCTCCGTCGGCGACGTGATCTATGTCGAGCGTATGGCGGCAAAGGGCGCTGCCAGCTATGCGCTGCGTCAGGTGCCTGCCGTCAACGGTTCCGTGATTGCGATGGACCCGCATACGGGCCGTGTGCTTGCCATGCAAGGCGGCTTCAGCTTCGACCAGAGCGAATTCAACCGCGCGACGCAGGCATTACGGCAGCCAGGCTCGTCCTTCAAACCCTTCGTTTATGCGGCGGCGCTCGACAACGGCTTCACGCCGTCGAGCCTTGTGCTGGACGCGCCCTTTGTCATGGATCAGGGGCCGGGGCTCGGCCTCTGGAAGCCCGAGAACTATGAGAAGGATTTCTTCGGACCTTCGACGCTTCGCTTCGGCCTTGAGCATTCGCGCAACGTCATGACGGTGCGCCTCGCGCAGGCCATCGGCATGGACAAGGTGGCCGATTACGCGCACCGCTTCGGCGTCATCGATAACATGCAGCCCGTGCTCGCGATGTCGCTCGGCGCCGGAGAGACGACGCTGATGCGTCTCGCCGCCGCCTATTCCGTCTTCGACAATGGCGGCAAGAAGGTGAAGCCGACGCTCATCGATCGCGTGCAGGATCGCTGGGGACGCACCATCTACAAGTCCGACAATCGGCCTTGCCCCGACTGCAATGCGGACTGGGCGAACCAGGCGCCGCCGGAACTGCCCGACGATCGCGAACAGATTGAGAGTCCGCAGACGGCCTATCAGATCACATCGATGCTTGAGGGTGTGGTGCAGCGCGGCACGGGCTCCGCCGTCAAGGCGGTGGGGGTGCCGCTTGCAGGCAAGACCGGCACGTCGAGCGACGAACGCGACGCATGGTTCGTGGGGTACTCGCCCAATCTGGTCGTGGGCGTCTTTGTGGGCTACGACACGCCGGCGCCGCTCGGGCGGGCAGAGACGGGCGGACGCACCGCTGCGCCGGTCTTCCGCGACATCATGCAAGCCGAGATCGGCAGCGACCCGGCGATACCGTTCCGCATTCCGCCCGGCATCAGCGTGGTGAAGGTCGATCACAAGACAGGGCAGCTTGCCTCGTTGAGCGATCCTGATTTGATCCTCGAAGCCTTCAAGGAGGGCACCGAACCGCAGGTCTCTTCGTCCTCATCATTGAATGTCGTCACGGGCACGCCGGTGACGGGCGCCGACAGTGGAACGCTCGGCGCGCCCGCAAGCACGGGCGGCAGCGCGATCGATTCAGGCACGGGCGGCCTCTACTGAATTGCGGGGCCTCAAATGCGCGGGTTTACACTCACGCATGTTCGGCCTATTTTCCGCTCCCGATTTGACGGAGACCGATAGCGATGCGTACCGAGACCCAGGCGATAGCCGATGAAATCAAGCAGTCCCTGGGACTGCTGAGGAGGCATCTTTGACTGGGATTCAGCCCGCAAACGCCTCGACGAACTGAACGCGCGCTCCGAAGATCCAAATCTCTGGAACGATCCCGCGAAAGCGCGCTCACTCATGGCGGAGCGCACACGGCTGGATGAGGCGATCACCGCCTATCTGCGCCTCGAGTCAGGCCTCAACGACAATATCGAACTGATCGAACTCGGCGAGGCCGAGGGCGACGATGGCATCGTCAAGGAAGCCGAGGCATCGCTCAAGGCCGTGCGTGAAGATGCGCGCAAGGCTGAGATCGAAACGCTCCTCTCCGGCGAAGCCGACGGCAACGACGCCTTCCTCGAAGTCCATGCAGGCGCAGGCGGCACGGAGAGCCAGGATTGGGCCCAGATGCTTCTGCGCATGTATACGCGTTGGGCGGAGCGTAAGGGCTACAAGGTTGATCTGGTCGAGCGGCATGACGGCGAAGAAGCCGGCATCAAGTCCGCGACGATCCAGGTCAAGGGACACAATGCATTCGGATGGCTGAAGACGGAATCGGGTGTGCATCGTCTCGTCCGCATCTCGCCCTACGACTCCAATGCGCGACGCCATACGAGCTTCTCGAGTGTCTGGGTCTATCCGGTGGTGGATGACTCCATCAATATCGACGTCAATGAAAGCGACTGCCGCATCGACACCTATCGTTCGTCGGGCGCGGGTGGCCAGCACGTCAACACGACAGACAGCGCCGTGCGCATCACCCACGTTCCGACAGGCATCGTTGTTGCCTGCCAGAACGAACGCTCGCAGCACAAGAACCGCGCAACCGCTTGGAATATGCTGCGAGCGCGCCTTTATGAGGCCGAGCTGGAAAAGCGCGAAGCAGCGGCGCAGGCCGAAGCTGCGGGCAAGACCGATATCGGCTGGGGCCACCAGATCCGCTCTTATGTCTTGCAGCCCTATCAGATGGTGAAAGACTTGCGCACCGGCGTCGAAAGCCCGACACCCTCCGGTGTGCTCGACGGTGATCTCGACGAATTCATGGCCGCCGCACTCGCCGCCCGCGTGAAGGGTGGCGCAGATGCGCCCGTCGAGGATATCGACTGATCGTTCGTCCCGGGATCGCGCGGCGTTCCTGCCGTCACCGAACATGCAAACAGCCGCCTCGATGTCGAGGCGGCTGTTTCGTTTCACGCGCCGTTGTCTCTCGGCGCGGCATGTCTGTTCGCGGCGCTTACTGAGCTGCGGGGCGCTTCACGACGACGCCGCCATCGCCCACGATCACGGGGCTTGCCGCCTGGATGGTCTCGGCGGGGCGCGGCGCGGGCGCTGCTGCCACGGCGGCCGGACGGGGCGCGGCGACCGGACCGGCGCTCGGACGCGGCGTGGCGGGCGCGCGGGAAATGGAAGCCTGTCCGATCGGATCATCCGAATGGCGGCAATTGCCTTCGAAGAAGGCGCCCGTCTCGACGGCAAGCGCTTCGTGCAGGATGTCGCCCTCGACATGGCAGGTCGAGGAGAGCTGGACGCGGCGGCCCCGAATGGTGCCGATGACGCGGCCACGGATCACGATGTCCTCGGCGACGATTTCGCCGGTGATCGATGCCTTCTCGCCGATGGTGAGCGACTGGCTGCGGATGTCGCCTTCGACGGTGCCGTCGATCTGAATGTCGCCCGTGGCGGTCATATTGCCGTGGACGACCAGGTCGGTCGAAATGATGGACGGAGCCGTGCGCGCGGCGGTGCGCTTCACCAGCGGCGCGCTCGGGGCCGGCGCCACAACCGGGGCGGCTGGCTTCTCGATATCTTTAGCCTTGTTTCTCGAAAACATAGTGCCCTGCCTCGATGAACTTGGATGGATCACGGACTATTCCGTCGAACCAGACTTCGTAGTGAAGATGCGGCCCGCTGCTGCGCCCTGAGGACCCCACGCGGCCAATGCGATCCCTGAAAGCAATTTTCTGGCCAACCTTGACGTCGATGCGGCTGAGATGGCCATAGC
>DAIEIL010000068.1 GCA_027352645.1 Rhodobiaceae bacterium
GCCGATTTCACCGACGACGAATTCTCGATCATCGAACGGCTGAAGGCCGTGGTGCAGGCGACGATCTATTAGGGGATAAAATGAAAGGGCTGGTGCGTTACGCTATCTTGTCGGTGCTCCTGGCGATTGCGGCGCCAGCTCTCGCAGCCGGAAGCGATAGCCCTGCCACTGCAACAAAAGCGTTTTACGATGCCTATCTGAAAGCGCAGGTGCGCGGCATCCCCGACGCGAAGGCGCGCGCCGTCTTCACGCCGCTGATCTCACCGGCGCTCGACAAACTGCTCGCGGATGCGGATGCCGCCGAGCAGTTGCATTTCAGGCTGACGAAGAACGAAGAGCCGCCGCTGGTCGAGGGCGATCCCTTCTCGTCGCTGTTCGAGGGCGCGACGTCGTACCGGCTCGGAAACTGCGTGGAGAAGGCTGAGGCAGCGACTTGCGACGTTGAGCTGACCTATGCAGGGGGCGCAGACGAAAAGCCGACCCACTGGACCGACAAGGCCGTGCTGGTCAAAACCGGCGGAGGTTGGTTGCTCGACGATCTGAATTTCGGTGCGACCTGGGACTTCGGCAACAAGGGCCGCATGCAGGACCTGCTCCGCGAGGTCGCGAAATATACCAAAGAGCAGGAAGCGCCTTAGAACATAAACGCCGTCACCGTCAGCAGCACGGCTACGGGCACGCACATTACCTCACCGAAATGCCAGATCGCGGCGAGACGCGGATTGGAATCGATTTGAACGAGCATGGCGCTCTCCCTTGCTGGAGCCGGGGACAATAGAGCGCGACTCGTTCTCACCCGCCTTGATCTGACGCAATGTCGCAGGGCTTTGAATTCAGACCTCAAGAACAATAAATCAAACGGTGAAAACGCGATCTTGACCCCGATCAATGCCGCTCTCCCGCATGAAGCCGAGGTTTCGTCATTGTTTTAGCGAGGCCCGGCCGCGACAAAGCGACCGATTGTCTGCCGTGTAAATCAGGATAGCGTCCCGCCATGCGTGCCGATCTCATCGAGCGATATGACCTCCGGGTGCCGCGTTACACCTCCTACCCGACGGCGCCCCATTTCGGCCCCGGCGTCGATGGCGCGCGCTATGAGCGCTGGCTTGGCGAACTCGACCCGAAGACGCCCCTCTCGCTCTATCTCCACGTCGCCTATTGCGCGGAGATGTGCTGGTTCTGCGGCTGCCACACCAAGGCGACGAAGCGCTACGCACCGGTCGCGAGCTATCTCGACGCGTTGCTCGCCGAGATCGAACTCGTCGCCTCGAAGCTCCCGGCCCGCATGGCTTTCCGCCACATCCATTTCGGCGGCGGCAGCCCGACGGTTCTGAAGCCGGAAGACTTCACCCGCATGGTCGGGAAGCTGCGCGAACATTTCGACATGCTGCCGGGCGCGGAGATTGCCGTCGAGCTCGACCCGCGCACGGCCGATGAAAACTATGTCATCGCCATGGCAAAGGCGGGCGTCACGCGCGCATCCATCGGCGTGCAGGACTTCAACCCTGTGGTGCAGAAGGCGATCAACCGCATCCAGCCTTTCGAAGTGACGGAGCGCGTCATCCTCTGGCTGCGCAAGCATGGCGTCCACGCGATCAACATGGACCTCTGCTACGGGCTTCCTCATCAGACGGTGGCGAGCGTCGTCGAGACGGTGGAGCGCGGCGCGGCGCTGCGCCCCGCACGCATCGCGCTGTTCGGCTATGCGCATGTGCCGTGGATGAAGACGCATCAGAAGCTCATCCCGGAAGAGGCGCTGCCCGATATGGCGGAGCGCTGGCGCCAATATGAAGCGGCCTCCGCGCGGCTTCAGGAGCTTGGCTATGTCGCCATCGGCCTCGATCATTTCGCGTTGCCCGACGACGAACTCACGCTCGCGCAGAGGAAGGGCGAGCTCCATCGCAATTTCCAGGGCTATACCACTGACAGCGCGCCCGCGCTGATCGGCTTCGGTGCCTCGGCCATCGGTTCGCTGCCGCAGGGCTATGTCGCGAATGAAATCGCCATCGACCGCTACAGGGCGATGGTGCATGCGGGAAAGCTGCCGATCACGCGCGGCATCGCCATCGACGCTGATGATGAGCTTCGCCGCGCGATCATCGAACGGCTGATGTGCGATATGGGCGTCGATCTCGATCAGATCGCCGCTCTATACGGCAAGAGCGGCGCGAGCTTCGAGACCGAACTTGAAGCAATGACGGGTCTTGAAGCCGATGGCATCGTCAAGCGCGAGGGGCGTCGTCTCATCGTGACGGAAGAAGGCAAGCCGCTTGTCCGCGCTGCCTGCGCCGTCTTCGATCGCTACCTCACCGCCGGCGAAGCGCGCCATTCGAAAGCGGTCTAGAACCGCCATTTTCCGGCAAGTTTGAGCACAACATTTCCTTTTTGTAATGAAAATGTTCCGTCTACCCCATTTTCAGGGGTGAGACTTATTTGCAACTATCCGAAAATTAATTCGACTTCCGAGCGAAAGAGAACGACCTTGCGGCCCAAGCGGTTTTCTTGAAACCGCGCGGGCGCCCGGTGGCGCTGAAGCTATTTTTCAGGAGCATCCATCTTGCCGGAAGCTGCAATGACGCTCGCGCAAAGCGACGTAACGATCCCTGCTGTCCAGACGATGCGCGAATATCGCGACATTGGCGACTGGATGGGCGGTGGCGACGCGCTGCATGACGTGCAGACGGTCGAGAGCCTTCCCTCGCCGGTTTTCCGTGAGAACGGAAAACCTTATGTCTCCTTCAGCACCAACAATTATCTTGGTCTTGCCGACAGTCCGCGCCTCGTCGCGGCGGCGCGCAAGGGCCTCGATCGATACGGCGTCGGCAATTGCGAGTCGCGATTGCTCGGCGGCAATCTCGATGTTTATGTCGAGCTTGAAGCGAAGCTTGCGGCGCTGAAGAAGAAGGAGACGGCGCTTATCTTCGCGACGGGCTATCTCACAAATCTCGGCGTGCTCTCCTCGCTCGTGAAGCCCGCGCAATCCGCGCGCATCTACGGCTTTCGCCCGAAGCGCAAATTCAGCTACGCCTATTTCTCCGACGAGTTCAATCATCTGAGCATTCGCGAGGGCATCCGGCTTTCCGAAGTCGAGAAATTCAACTTTCGCCACCGCGACATGAACCATCTTGAATCTCTGCTCAGCAAATCCTATGCCGAGGGCAAGATCATCGTCAGCGATGGCGTCTTCAGCCAGGATGGCGATATCGCGCCGCTGCCCGAACTTCTGGCCCTCGCGGATCGCTACGATGCCATGGTCTATATCGACGACGCGCATGGCACGGGCGTGCTCGGTGCACATGGCAGCGGCACATCGGAACATTTCGGCGTGACGAGCCCGCGGCTCATCCAGATGGGAACGCTGAGCAAGGCCTATGGCGCCATCGGCGGCTTCATCGCGACCGAAAGCTATATCGGAGATATCCTGCGCCTGAGCTGCTCGGCCTATTCCTTCACCTCGACCCTGCCGCCGGATCAGGCGCTGGCTTGCATCGAAGCCATCGACATGGTCCGCGACGAGCCGGAACGCCGCGCGCGCATGTGGGCGAACCAGCAATATTTCCTCTCGCTGATGGACAAGCTGCCCTATCGCGTTCTCTCGCGCACGACGCCCATCGTTCCCGTCTTCATCGGCGACGAAAGGCTCTGCGACCGATTTGCGGGTCTGCTCAAGGATGCCGGCATCCATGTCGATGCGGTGAAGTTTCCAGCGGTCGGTATCCGCAAGGCGCGGCTTCGCGTGATGCTCAATGCGGGCCACACGCGCGAACAGATCGAGCGACTTGCGGGTGTGCTGGAAGAAAATCAGGGTCTGCTCGCCGGTTGATCCCGTCAGGCAATGCGGGCGAGCTTACCCACTGTCGCATTCAGCAATTCGCTTGCTTCGATTTCAAGCTCAAGGCCGAAGGCGCCGCCGCTGACATAGATCGTGTCGAAGCCTTCGGCGCTCGCATCCAGGAAGGTCGGCAGCTTCTTCTTTTGGCCGAGCGGACTGCAAGCGCCCATCTGATAGCCGGTGATCTTGATCGCCTTGTCCTTCGCGGCAAGGTCGACGCGTTTCGCGCCGATCTCGCGGGCGAGCGCCTTGCGGTCGAGATCGCGCGAGGCGGGGACGATGGCGACTGCGAGCTTGCCGTCATCCGTCTCCACGACCAGCGTCTTGAAAAGCCGCGCCGGATCGATGCCGCTTGCTTCGGCCATTTCCAGCGCCGAGGTCTTGCGGTCCTTCGGCACCGGCACCTCGCGGAACGTGCCCCTGAACCCGTTGAGCCGCAGAAAGCGCTGCGCCGCCGTCTCGCCTTTCGCCATATCGAGTTCTCTCTCACGTCATCGATAGTCGATAAATGTGAGTCCGAATGTTCGGTCATTAAGCGTAGCGAGTTGCACAGCGATATGTCGAAGGTGCTGGGCCTCCATTATCGTCGTGTAAACCAGCTCATGCTCGGATGGGGTCGTCCGCGCACCCAAAATAACGCGCTTGACCGCAGTCGACGGCATATCAAAGAGGTAGATGTCGTATTCTGGGGCGATCGATGAGATTGACCTCTTCGAATCCGAGAGGGCCTTCAGAATTCTTACTTCTCTTTCGTAAGCCCATTCTGAGCTCTTTGTCAGAATGAAGTCGACAACGTCAAAGTTGTCCAGAGTGATCGCGGGCATCGTGCCAGAATAGACCACAGGTCGCAGATGACGAAAGTCATCCTGTTCAGTTCTGCGCTCGTGGAAGATCGGATGGCGTTCGTCGAATTCGATGACCATGCCGCGATGTTGAGCGGCATAGTGCGACCACATCAGCAAGTTATCGGCCGTTGCGGTCAACGATAGGACGCCCATTTCGGAATCGACGCGGCGTAGCTGCGCGCGCACAAAGGGCACTAAACGTTGCATCGCTTGGTACATAACAGGAAGCGCAGCGGGGGTCGCCGCCGTGGCACGAGAGAGAAAGTCAGCTAGGGGGATTCTCGCTCTCTGCTCTGGAGGAAGTTTTTCATACTCTTTCGCCGCAAAGTCGGGAAGATTGGCGCTGATCCGGGCTTCAAATTCTCCTGGCTCAATGAGGTATTCCAAGAAAACGGACATTTCGAATGGATCGTTAAGTGCGCCCGGTTGCGTGTATCGAATCTCCTGGTTTTTCAGAATGTCCAGTCTTTCGAGAGGGACATATTTAAACAGCGGCATAGTTGATGGGCCTATAGCAGGAGCGCGCTAATTGATTTTACGCAGTTACGGCCACTTCACTTCCGGCGGCATGGACGACAGGATCGACGCGACGTTGCCGCCGGTCTTCAATCCGAATGTCGTGCCGCGGTCATAGAGCAGGTTGAACTCGACATAGCGGCCGCGGCGGATCAACTGCTCCTCGCGCTCTTCGGGCGTCCATGCCTCGTTCATGTGGCGTCGCACCAGCTTCGGATAGATGTCGAGGAAGGCGCGGCCCACATCCTGCGTGAACGCGAAGTCCTTCTCCCAGTCGCCGGAATTGTGGTGGTCGTAG
This sequence comes from Rhodobiaceae bacterium, assembly GCA_027352645.1. Taxonomy (GTDB): domain Bacteria; phylum Pseudomonadota; class Alphaproteobacteria; order Parvibaculales; family Parvibaculaceae; genus Parvibaculum. The sequence goes on from DAIEIL010000068.1 coordinate 5,492, forward strand.
AAAATGCCGCCCGTGCCGCGCGGCTCATTGCGGTGCGGCAGGAAAAAATATTCGTCGCACCATTTCTTGAATTTTTCGTAATAAGCCGGATCGTGCCGGTCGCAGGCGGCCTTATAGGCGGCATGGAACCCGGCGGCATCCTCCGCCGCCGCCGCCGTGCCCGGCTGCAGCGGCGTTAAATCCCCGCCGCCGCCGAACCAGCCTTTCGCCGTCACCATCATGCGTGTGTTCATATGCACTGCCGGCAGGCGCGGCGAGCGCGGATGCGCCACAAGGCTGATCCCCGCCGCCCAGAATGCAGCACCTGCCTCCGTGCCCGGAATCCGCGCCGCGAAATCGGGGCTGAAATGCCCTTGCACGACGGAAATATTCACCCCCGCCTTCTCGAACACCTGGCCCTTGATGACGCTCATCACCCCGCCGCCGCCGCCT
>DAIEIL010000101.1 GCA_027352645.1 Rhodobiaceae bacterium
GGAAGGCCGAGGGGTAGGGGCTTCGCGGTGCCGACAGGACAAAACAAAAGGGGCGCCGGTGTGGCGCCCCTTCGTCATTTCCGTGAAAAAGCCGTCGGATCAGAAGTTGATCGCGTCGAGTTCCATCAGCCCGTCGGCGCCCGCCTTGGCGCGCTCGACCCAGCCTGCCGTCATCGGCACTTCGCGCTCCATCCAGTAGCGGGCGAGCGTCAGCTTGCGCTTGTAGAAGTCCGGCTTCTCCGTGCCCGCCTTGAGCTTGGCGAGGCTCAGCTTCGCCATCTGCGCCCACATCCAGGCCAGCGTCACCGTGCCGAAGATGTTGAGGATGTCGTAGGAGGCGGCGCCCGCATGGTCGTAGTTCTTGGCGGCGTTCTGCATCAGCTAGCCTGCCGCTTCGCCGAGGCGACCATAACCGACCTTAAGCGGTCCGACGAAGGGCGCCATCTCGGCGTCGCCCTCGTTTTCCTTGATGAAGGCTTCGAGCTTGGCGAAATAGGTCAGCGTCGCGCGTCCGCCCTTGGCCGTCATCTTGCGGGCGACGAGGTCCAGCGCCTGAATGCCGTTGGCGCCTTCATAGACCTGGTTGATGCGCGCATCGCGCACGAACTGCTCCATGCCGTTGTCGCGGATATAGCCGTGGCCGCCGAACACCTGCATCGAGGCATTGGCCGCTTCGAAGCCCTTGTCGGTGAAATAGGCCTTGATGACCGGCGTGAAGAGCTGGGAGAGGTCCTCGGCTTCCTGGCGTTCCTTCTCGTCCGCGCTCGAACGCGCCACCGAGAAGAGGAAGGAGACATACATGGCAAGCGCGCGGGCTCCTTCCACGAAGGCGCGCGAGCCGATGAGCAGGCGGCGCACATCGGGGAAGACCATGATCGGGTCCGCCGTGCCGTCCGGGTTCTTCGCGCCGGTGAGCGAGCGGCCCGCGAGGCGTTCCTGCGCATAGGCGACGCCGTTCTGATAGGCGACTTCGCCCGCCGCGATGCCCTGAATGCCGACGCCCATGCGCGCGCCGTTCATCATGCCGAACATGCCGGCCATGCCCGCCGACTTCGACTTCACGACCTTGCCGTCATCGGCCTTCTTCTCGGGCGCGCGGCCCTTCAGGTGATAGGCGACGGCATTGTCGAAGTTGAGCACGCAGGTCGCATTGCCCTTGATGCCCATTTTCTTTTCGACCGCGCCGACCGAAACGCCGTTGCGCCCCGTGATCTCGCCCGTCGCCGGATCGACCAGCATCTTCGGCACCATGAAGAAATTCACGGTCGAAAGATCGTCGACATATTTGCCTTCTTCATTCGGCAGCTTCGCGATCACCATGTGGATGATGTTGTCCGTCATGTCGTGATCGCCGCCCGAGATGAAGATCTTCGTGCCGGAGAGGCGATAGGTGCCGTCATCCTGCTGCACGGCGCGGGTCTTCATGAGCTTCAGGTCGGTGCCGCAATGGGGCTCGGTGAGGCACATGGTGCCCGCCCAGTCGCCATCCGCCATGCGGGTCGCCACATGCTCGCGCATCCAGTCCTCGCCCGTCGCCCAGAGCGCGCCGAGCGCCGCGCCTGAAAGGCCCGGATACATCGAGAATGCCTGGTTCGCCGACGAGCCCATTTCCGAGAAGGCGAAGGTGATGACGGAAGGCAGGTTCGCGCCGCCCAGTTCCTCGGCCACGCCGAGCTTGTTCCAGCCGCCGTCTGCATAGGCGCGGAAGGCTTCCTTGAAGCCCTTGGGCGTGCGCACGACGCCGTTTTCGAGGTGGCAGCCTTCCTCGTCGCCCGACTGGTTCAGCGGCTGCAGCACTTCCTCGCAGAACTTCGCGCCGCCTTCCAGAATCGCGCCCGTCATGTCGGGCGTCAGCTCCGCAAAGCCCGGCAGATCGGTCCGCTTCTCGATTTCGAGAAGCTCATGGAAAAGAAAGAGAAAATCCTCGACCGGTGCCTTGTAGCTCGGCATATCGCGCGCTCCGTTCCGTTGCTTTCAATGATGTCAGTAAGCGGCGCGGATATTGCAGGAGGACGCTGCGGAAGGCAAGGGGGTGGGGACTTCTGCCAGCTTCAATTATTTCCTGTTAGGTTAGGCGAGGAATAGAAAGGAGGGAATGCATGACCGATGAAACTGATGACTTGGAGCGCGAGCTTGAAGCAATTCGTCAAATCTTGACGGCGTTGTCCTCGCTGGATGCAGACGGCCAGTCGCGCGCCATACAATACGTATTCAAGAGGCTGAAAATTGCCGTCCCGGAGGTAAAT
>DAIEIL010000115.1 GCA_027352645.1 Rhodobiaceae bacterium
AAGAGCAGCGCCGGCACTGCCGCATTGGTCATCGTGATCGGGCAGCCATGCCCCGCTTCGATCTGCGTCATCATGTAGGTGCCCGCGAGCCGCGCCACGACCGCGCCGGGCCTCGGCTTCCCGCCCGTCAGCAGATGGTCCCAGGGCGAGCCTTGAAGCCCCTGTTCGACCGAAAGCGCCATGAGCTGATGATAGGAGGGGTGGAACTCCACCCGGTCGGTGCGATAGCCGAAACGGTCGAAGCTCTTCAGAACCGGCAGATAGGTGTTCGCCTGCCGTCCGAGGTCGATGACCTCCGCCGTTCCGAGCTTCGCGCCGAAACTCTCGAGCGAGGTCCGGGCGTCTCCCGCGCCCTCCCGCTCGACCGTTTCGCCGAGTACGCGATCGGACGTAAAGAGGTTGTAGTCCTCCAGCGCGGGGGGCTGATTGAAGACCTCATGCGTGGCAAAAGCGCGGGGGCCGGTCATACGCATTCCTCCATTTCCGATCGGCCCAAAGCCTAGCATGGCCGCCGAAAACGGGGATAACTCCGTTGCCGCACCCCCTGGATACTTGCCGCATTCCGGAATCGGCCCTATACAATGCGGCTTTAATGACCAGCGCGGAAAAACAGCTCCCCCCGATCTTTCCACACCGGCACCTGCTGGGGATCGAAGGGCTTTCTGCTGCCGACATTACGGCCCTTCTCGACCTCGCCGACACTTACGTCGAGCAGAACCGGCAGGTCGACAAGAAGGGCTCTGTCCTTCGCGGTCGCACACAAATCAATCTCTTCTTCGAAGCCTCGACTCGCACGCAAAGCTCCTTCGAGCTGGCGGGCAAGCGTCTCGGTGCCGATGTGATGAACATGTCGGTCGGCTCATCCTCGGTCAAAAAGGGCGAAACGCTGATCGACACTGCGGTCACGCTCAACGCGATGCACCCGGACCTCATCATCATCCGCCATGCCTCTTCCGGCGCGGTCGAGCTTCTCTCGCAGAAAGTCTCCTGCTCGGTCGTGAATGCGGGCGACGGCGCCCATGAGCATCCGACGCAGGCGCTTCTCGACGCGCTCACCATCCGCCGCCGCAAGGGCCGCATCGAAGGCCTCACCGTCGCGATCTGCGGCGACATTCTGCATAGCCGCGTCGCGCGTTCGAACATCCTGCTTCTCGGTGCCATGGGCGCCCGCGTCCGCGTCATCGCGCCGCCGACGCTCCTGCCCAGGGGCATCGACCGTTTCGGGGTCGAGGTGTTCCACGACATGCGAAAAGGTCTCGAAGGCTGCGACATCGTGATGATGCTGCGCCTCCAGCTCGAACGCATGTCGGGCTCCTACGTGCCGTCGCAGCGCGAATATTTCCATTATTTCGGCCTCGACTACGAAAAGCTCGGCCATGCGAAGCCCGACGCGCTCATCATGCATCCCGGTCCGATGAATCGCGGTGTCGAGATCGACAGCGCCGTCGCCGACGACATCAACCGCAGCGTCATCCGCGAGCAGGTCGAGATGGGCGTCGCGGTCCGCATGGCGGTTCTCGACGCGCTTGCCCGCAACCTGCCGAACGAGTTGCGCCTATGAGCCGCACAGCCTTCATCAATGCGCGGCTGGTCGATCCAGCCTCCGGCCTCGACGAACGGGGCAACCTGCTCGTCGCCGATGGCAAGATCGCGGACCTCGGCCCCAATCTCTTCAGCGACGGCATTCCCGACGACGCAGAAATCGTCGACTGCCGCGGGCATATTCTCTCCCCCGGCCTCATCGATTGCCGCGTCTTCACCGGCGAGCCCGGCGCAGAGCATCGCGAGACGCTTCGCACGGCAAGCCTTGCCGCCGCCGCAGGCGGTGTTACCACGCTCATCGTCATGCCGAACACGCATCCCGTGATCGACGATGTGGCGCTGGTCGATTTCATCGAGCGCCGCGCCCGCGACACCGGCATCGTGCATATCCATCCGATGGCAGCCCTCACCAAGGGCCTTTCCGGCGCGGAGATGACCGAGATCGGCCTCCTCAAGGAAGCGGGCGCCGTCGCCTTCACCGATGGCGACCATGCCGTGGCGAACGCGCAGGTTATGCGCCGCGCCATGTCCTATGCCGGCCATTTCGGCGCGCTCATCGTCCAGCATGCCGAAGTGCCGGAACTCGCCACCGGCGTGATGAACGACAGCGAACTTGCGAGCCGCCTCGGCCTTTCCGGCATCCCTGCCATTGCCGAGACCATCATGATCGAGCGCGATCTGCGCCTGCTCGAAACGACCGGCGGGCGCTATCACGTCGCGCAGATTTCCTGCGCCGCCTCGGTCGAGATCATCCGCCGCGCGCGCGGCAATGGCCTCAAGGTTACCTGCGGCGTCTCCGCCGCGCATCTCGCGCTCAACGAGAACGACATTCGCGGCTACCGCACTTTCTTCAAGGTTTCGCCGCCGCTCCGTTCGGAGGACGACCGCAAGGCGCTCGTCGCCGGTCTCGCCGACGGCACCATCGACATCATCGTTTCGGGCCACAATCCGCAGGACGCGGACGCGAAGCGCCATCCCTTTGCGGAAGCCGCCTTCGGCGCCATCGGCCTCGAAACGCTTCTGCCCGCGAGCCTCGCCCTTGTCCATAATGGCGATGTGCCGCTCACCCGCCTTCTCGGCGCGCTGACCTTCGCGCCTGCCGATCTTCTCGGCCTCCAGACCGGGCGCCTCGCCGCCGGTCTTCCCGCCGATCTCGTCCTCATCGACATGGGAATGCCTTGGGTCGTCGAAGCCGCCAAGCTGCGCTCGACATCCAAGAACACGCCTTTCGAGGATCGCCGCGTTCAGGGCCGCGCGCTGCGCACCATGGTCGGCGGACGCACGGTCCATGTTCACGGGGACGGGGGACACTAATCATGCTCGACGCATTGAATACCAGCGCGCCATGGGTTCTCGCAGCGCTTGCCATCGGCTATCTGCTGGGCTCGATCCCCTTCGGATTGATCTTTACAAGGATGGCTGGCCTCGGCGATATCCGGGACATCGGCTCGGGCAATATCGGCGCGACCAATGCGCTGCGCACCGGCAATAAACTGGTCGCGGGCGGTACCTTCCTCTGCGACGCAGCCAAGGGCGCCGTCGCGGTTCTGCTGGTGCGCCACTTCGCGCCGGAGGCCATCGCGCCTGCATTGTCGCTATTCGCGGGCGCAGGCGCCGTCGTCGGCCATCTCTTCCCCATCTGGCTGAAGTTCAAGGGTGGCAAGGGCTTCTCGACCTTCATCGGCATCAACCTCGCGCTCTATTGGCCTGTTGTCCTTCTCTTCGGCGCGACATGGCTGCTGATCGCCGTCATTTCCCGCTATTCGTCGCTCGCCACCCTCGTCGCGGCAGCGCTCACGCCCGTCTATCTTTTCCTCCTCGGCCAGAACTCCATCCTTCCCCTGAGCATTTTTCTGGGTATCCTGATCTTCGTTGCCCATCGCGGCAATATCGGTCGGTTGCTTTCGGGCACCGAATCTCGCATCGGTTCCAATAAGTCCTGAGGCTAGCCTGCATGAGCGCTCCGCTCTCCGCGGCGGAACGCCTGGCGAGGTTGCGCCTTGCCCGTAGCGACACCGTCGGCCCTGTTACATTCCGCGACCTGCTCCAGCATTTTCCGAATGCGGTCGAGGCGCTGGATGCGTTGCCAGCTCTCGCCGCGCGTGGCGGACGGAAATCGGCGCTCCGTATTCCAGGCCGCGCGGAAGCCGAGCGCGAAATCGCCGCGACCGAAAAGCTCGGCGCTCGCCTGATCGTTTTCGGCGAGCCCGATTTTCCGCGCCGCCTCGCCGCCGTGGATCCCGCCCCGCCCGTCATCTCCGTCCTCGGCTCGCTCCATCTTGCAGAGCGCCCCGCCATCGCGCTGGTCGGCTCGCGCAATGCTTCTGCGGCGGGCGCGAAGCTCGCCGGCACCATCGCCCGCGATCTCGGCCAGCGCGGCTACACCACCGTCTCCGGACTTGCCCGCGGCATCGACGCCGCCGCGCACAAGGCGTCGCTCAGCACCGGCACGATCGGCGTCGTCGCGGGTGGCCTCGATGTGGTCTATCCGGAGGAAAACCGCGCGCTGCAACTCGAGATCGCGGAACGCGGCGCATTGGTCAGCGAGATGCCGCCGGGCACACGGCCTCAGGCGCGCCATTTCCCGCGCCGCAACCGGCTCATCTCGGGCCTCTCGCTCGGCGTCGTCGTGGTCGAAGCGGCGATGCGTTCCGGCTCGCTCATCACGGCGCGCTTCGCGCTGGAGCAAGGCCGCGATGTGTTCGCCGTGCCCGGCTCTCCGCTCGACCCGCGCGCACGCGGCTCGAACAGTCTCATCAAGGATGGCGCGGCCCTGGTCGAATCAGCCGACGATGTGGTCGCCGCGCTAGCCCAGGCACCGATGCTGCCCTTCGCGGAGCCTGCGCCCGATCGCTTCGGCCCAGCAGGCGTGCCCGCGCCTGAAGCCGACGCTGCGACGCGCAAGCGCGTCCTCTCCGCGCTCGGGCCGACGCCCACTCCCGTCGATGAAATCCTGCGCCAGACGGGTGCGAGCGTGCCCGTCATCCGCATGGTATTGCTGGAGCTCGACCTCGCGGGCCGCCTTCACCGCGATCCGGGCGATCGCGTCAGCCTTCTGCCGGAAGGCGATATCTGAACGTCAGGGCTGCGGCTTCCGCGCTACGCCGGCTGCAGAGCGGCCCATGGTGAGAAGCCGCGCTTCCTCGATTGCCATGCCGATCAGATAGGCGAGAAACCTCTGCCGCCGCGATGTCGCGAGTCGCCGCGCTCCGACCAGAAGGTCAAAGAGATAGGCTGCGGCATCCTCTTCCTCCATATCGCCGGACCGGGGCGTCGCGTCGGCCAATCCCGCCGCCGGATGGAAGTTCCGCTCCACGCTCACGCCGCTTACTGCATTCCGCATCGCTACACCCCCTGCCCAGCCTGCAAGCTGAAGAACCAACCCCATTGGCCTACTCCTTTGGGATTATATGCACGGGTGATCGAACAGAGAAATAGATATTTCTTATAGGAGCCTGTTTGGGTCGACTTTTGCGACGGGGCCCGCGCCTCCAGTTGATTGTGCCATTTTCTGGCAGTTTTCTGCGGGATTTGACAGTACCTCGCCTTTTCACCATGTTCTGCCTGCGGCCGATGGAGCCCGCGGCGGCGTCATTTGGCGCCTTCTCATTTCATCGGTGACCAGGCGATCTGGCCCGTCCACGGCAATGGGGGACGGCCCCTATCGCCTGCGCGGTCGCGGAATTGGAGACGAGTGCGCCCGATGGACGTTGTTATTGTTGAGTCGCCGGCCAAGGCGAAAACCATCAACAAATATCTGGGCAAGGGCTTCAAGGTCCTGGCGTCATACGGACATGTCCGTGACCTGCCCTCCAAGGATGGCTCGGTCCAGCCCGACGACGACTTCGCCATGGCCTGGGACGTCGACCCGAAGAGCCAGAAGCGCCTCAACGACATCGCCGCCGCCGTCAAGGGCGCGGACAAGCTCATCCTCGCAACCGACCCCGACCGCGAGGGAGAAGCCATTTCCTGGCATGTGCTGGAAGTCCTGAACAAGAAGAAAGCGCTGCAGGGCGTCCATGTCGAGCGTGTGGTCTTCAACGCCATCACCAAGAATTCCGTCCTCGAGGCGATGAAGCATCCGCGGGGGCTCGACAAGGAGTTGATCGACGCCTATCTCGCACGCCGCGCGCTCGACTATCTGGTCGGCTTCACGCTGTCGCCCGTGCTCTGGCGCAAGCTGCCGGGCGCGCGTTCGGCGGGCCGCGTGCAGTCCGTTGCCCTTCGTCTGATCTGCGACCGCGAGCTTGAGATCGAGGCTTTCCGCGCGCAGGAATACTGGACCATCGAAACAGATTTCCAGACCGGCTCGGGCTCGCCCTTCACCGCGCGTATCGTCAACCTCGACGGCAAGAAGCTCGAGAAGTTCGACATTCCGAACCAGGAAACAGCCGACGACATCGTGAAGCGCATCAAGGCGTCGCGCTTCTCCGTGAAGTCGGTCGAGAGCAAGCCCGCCAAGCGCAATCCCTACCCGCCCTTCACCACCTCGACGCTTCAGCAGGAAGCCTCGCGCAAGCTCGGTTTCTCCGCGAGCCGCACCATGCAGATCGCACAGCGCCTTTATGAAGGCGTCGAGATCGACGGCGAGACGGCGGGTCTCATCACCTATATGCGAACGGACGGCGTGCAGATTGCCGACGAAGCGATCGCCCAGGCGCGCACCGTCATCAACAATGAGTTCGGCGAGGCTTATCTTCCGTCCACGGCGCGCGTCTACAAGACCAAGGCGAAGAACGCGCAGGAAGCACACGAAGCCATCCGTCCGACCGATCTTTCGCGCCTGCCGAAACATGTTGCCCGCGCGCTCGACGAAGATCAGCGCCGCCTCTACGAACTCGTCTGGAACCGCACCATCGCGAGCCAGATGGAGAGCGTACAGCTCGAACGCACGACCATCGAGATCGAGGCCGACGAGCAGCAGATCGGCCTTCGCGCCACCGGTTCCGTCATCACCTTCGACGGCTTCCTGCGTCTCTATCAGGAGAGCCGCGACGAGGCGGAGGATGGCGAGGACGGCGGACGCCTGCCCAAGGTTTCGCGCGGCGACAAGCTCGGCCTCAAGGATGTGCGGCCCGACCAGCATTTCACCGAGCCGCCGCCCCGCTTCACGGAAGCCTCGCTCGTCAAGCGCATGGAAGAACTCGGCATCGGTCGCCCTTCCACCTACGCCTCGACGCTGCAGACGCTGCGCGACCGCACCTATGTCCATATGGACAAGGGCCGCTTCGTGCCGGACGACAAGGGCCGCCTCGTCACGGCGTTCCTGGAGAACTTCTTCAACCGCTATGTCGAATATGACTTCACGGCGGATCTCGAAGAGAAGCTCGACAAGGTGTCCGCCGGCGAAATGAACTGGAAGGACGTGCTGCGCGACTTCTGGAAGGACTTCACCGCCGCCGTCGGCGACGCGATGGAACTTCGGATCACCGAAGTCCTCGACCGTCTGAATGACGTGCTTGGGCCCCATGTCTTCCCCGACAAGGGCGATGGCACGGACCCGCGCAAATGCCCGTCCTGTGCCGATGGACGACTTTCGCTCAAGGTCGGCAAGTTCGGCGCGTTTGTCGGCTGCTCGAATTACCCCGAATGCCGCTTCACCCGCCAGCTCACCGTCGGCGCCGACGGTGAGGAAGGCGCGACGGGCGACCGCAATCTCGGCATCGATCCCGAGAGCGGCAAGCCCGTGCTCGTGAAGTCGGGCCGCTTCGGTCCCTATATCCAGCTCGGCGAAGCGGAAGAAGAAGGCGAGAAGCCGAAGCGCGCGGGCATTCCGCGCGGCACCTCGGCTGCGAACATCACGTTCGAGCGCGCGGTCGAGCTCCTCTCCCTTCCGCGCGAAGTCGGCATTCATCCCGAGACCGGTCTGCCGATCACGGCCGGACTGGGCCGCTTCGGTCCTTTCATTCTTCATGATGGCGTCTATGCCAATCTGAAGGAGCCGGAAGAAGTCTTCACCATCGGTATCAACCGCGCCGTCGACCTCCTGGCCGAAAAAGCCGCGAAGGCGGCAGAGCGCGCGGGCAAGGCGCTGCGCGACGTGGGTGCCCATCCGGTAGACGGCAAGCCGATCCTCATCATGGAAGGCAAATACGGGCCCTACGTGAAGCATGGCCGCACCAATGCGACGCTTCCAAAGGATAGCGACGTGCAGGCCATGACGGTGGAAGAGATCGTCGCCCTGCTCGCGGAGAAATCCGGCAAGGGCGCCAAGAAGGGCCCTGCGAAAAAGGCGAAGGCCGAACCGGCCGAAAAGCCTGCGAAGAAGGCTGCTGCGAAGAAGCCGGCCGCCAGGAAACCTGCCGCCAAGAAGGCAGCGCCGAAAAAGACGGCGGCAAAGAAGCCCGCCGCGAAAAAGCCTGCCGCCAAGGCGAAGCCACGCGCCGCCGCGAAGGCTGACTGAAGTTCTATCGGCCGCTCTTTCTCCGGCCGGCCAAGCACTGGATAATGTCCCGGCGCGCGTCGCCGGGACCCGTTCGGCAGCGCGGCGGATGGCGAGGAGAATGGAGCCTGGGGACGAGCCCCGGGACCACACAGCATTCCGGGCGAATTCCACATGACCGATAAGCCGAAGAAGCCCTCAAAGAAGCCCGCGCCGAAACCAGCGCTCAAAAAGGACGCGCCCAAAAAACGCGAGCGCTCCAACGGCTTGCCCTCGCGCGAGCAGATCCTTGAATTCGTCTCCACCGCGACCGGCAATATCGGCAAGCGCGAGATCGCCCGCGCCTTCAACGTCAAGGGCGCTGACCGCATTCCGCTGAAGCAGATGCTGAAGGCGATGGCCGAAGAAGGCGTCCTCGTGAAGAGCGAGAAGCGCAAGCTTCATCGCGCTGGCGAGCTGCCCTCCGTCGCCGCCATCGAGATCACGCACACCGATCCCGACGGCGAACTCATCGCGCGCCCCGTCGACTGGAAGGGCACAGACGCTCCGCCCTCGATTGTCGTCACGCCCCAGTCAAAAAAGCACCACGTCAAGGATCGCGAGGCCGAGCCGCCGGCGGGCGTCGGCGACCGTGTTCTGGCGCGCCTGACGCGCATGACCGAGGCCAACGAAATCTACGACTACGAAGCGCGCGTCGTGCGCCGCCTCGACAAGGGCGCGGAGCGCGTGCTCGGCCTCTTCCGCTCAGGCGCGGAAGGCGGAAGGCTCGTCCCCGTCGACAAGCGCGAGCGCAACGAATACGAAATCGCGCGCGACGACACCGGCAATGCGAGGGACGGCGATCTCGTTCTCGCCGAAACCGTGCCGGGCAAGCGCTACGGACTTCTCCGCGCCCGTGTACGCGAGGTCTTCGGCCGCAGCGACGATCCGAAGTCGATCAGCCTCATCGCCATTCATACGCATGGCATTCCCGACCGTTTCCCCGACAGCGTTATCAAGGAAGCGGAAGCGGCGGCGCCCGCGGGGCCCGAAGGCCGCACCGATCTTCGCGATATTCCGCTCGTCACGATCGACCCGGAAGATGCGCGCGACCATGACGACGCCGTCTGGGCAGCGCTCGATCCCGATCCGAAGAACGAAGGCGGCTATGTCGCCATCGTCGCCATCGCCGACGTCGCCGCCTATGTGCGCCCCGGCTCGCCCATGGACCGCGAGGCGCGGAAACGCGGCAACTCGACCTATTTCCCCGACCGGGTCGTGCCAATGCTGCCCGAACGCATCTCGAACGATCTCTGCTCGCTGCGCGAAAAGGAAGAACGCGCCTGTCTCGCCGTGCGGATGGTGTTCGACAGCGAAGGCAACAAGCGCAGCCACGAGTTTGTGCGCGGCATCATGCGTTCGGCCGCCCGCCTCACCTATCGCCAGATGCAGCAAGCCATCGACGGCGCGCCCGACGACAAGACGGGACCGATCCTCGAAACCGTGTTGCGTCCGCTATGGGACGCCTACAAGACGATTTCGCTCGCGCGCGAGAAGCGCGGGCCGCTCGATCTCGATCTGCCGGAATACAAGGCGAAGCTCGACGAGCGCGGCCGCGTCGCCGCGATCAACATCGCTGCCAAATACGAGTCGATGAAGCTCATCGAGGAGTTCATGATCCTCGCCAATGTCTGCGCTGCCGAAACCGCCGAGCAGAAGCAGACGAAGCTCGTCTATCGCATTCACGACGTGCCTTCCCGCGAGAAGCTCGTGGCGCTTTCCGAGTTCCTGCAGACGCTCAACCTGAGCTTTCCCAAGGGACAGCTCGTCAAGCCGGCGAACTTCAACCGCATCCTTGCCGAAGTGGACGGCACCGAATTCGACCAGATGGTTTCGACCGTCGTGCTTCGCTCGCAGTCGCAGGCGGTCTACTCGCCCGACAATATCGGCCATTTCGGCCTGAACCTCCGGCGCTATGCCCACTTCACCTCGCCCATCCGCCGCTACGCGGACCTCATCGTCCACCGCGCGCTCGTCTCGGCGCTGCGCTTCGGTAATGACGGACAGAGCGCAGAGGAAATGGGCGCGCTGACTGAAATCGCCGAACACATCTCAGGCACGGAGCGGCGCTCCATGCTCGCCGAGCGCGACTCGACGGACCGCTTCATCGCCGCCTTCCTCGCCGATCGCATCGGCGCGGAATTTCCTGGCCGTATCTCCGGCGTCACGCGCTTTGGTCTCTTCGTGAAGCTGGAAGAGACCGGCGCCGACGGCCTCATTCCCATCGGCAATCTCGGTACGGAATTCTTCCATCACGACGAATCGGGCCACGCCCTGATCGGCGAGCGCTCCGGCCTCACCTATCGCCTGGGTGAGCAAGTCCGTGTGCGGCTTGCCGAAGCCGTTCCCGTCACCGGCGGTCTGCGCTTCGACATCGTCGAGGGCGGCTCGGAAGGAAAACCCGCCGGGCGTCATGGTTTTAAGCGAAGCCAAGGCAGACCCGGCGTAAAGCCGAAAGCCGGTGGCAAGCCCCGTGGCATGAAGCCGCGCGGAAAGGAAAAAACGGCGCGATCGAGCAAGAAACGGCCCACCAAACATTGATGGCGATCAATACGCGTCAACCTGACGCATTCAATCTTTTCTAGAATGCGACAAATCTGCGGTAGCACTTTTGCCGTATCACAGGGTCAGGATGAGCGCCGTTTTGGATATCGACCAGCCCACAATTTACCAGCCTGCCCGGCTTGCGCCGCGCGCTTTTGGCCGCTCCCTCTGGCGCGGCTTCCTTGAGCGCTGCCCGAACTGCGGCAAAGGTCATATCTTCCGTGCCTTCCTCAAGGTCGCAGACGAATGCCCGCATTGCGGCGAGGCGCTCCATCACCACCGTGCCGACGACGCGCCGCCCTATTTCACCATGTTGATCGTTGGCCACATCGTCGTGCCGATCATCCTCGCGGTCGAACTCGAATATGCCCCGCCGGTGTGGATCCAGATGACCGTCTGGCCGCTCCTCACCGCCGCGCTCTCACTCCTGCTGCTCCCGCGCATCAAGGGCGCGGTGGTAGGCCTGCAATGGGCCCAGCGCATGCATGGCTTCGGCGGCGAAGTTCACGACTAGTCTTCTGGACAGCCCCGATCCCGCCGGGCATCCTGACCGGAAACGACATTCAAGAAACCGGGACGGAAACATGGCAGAGGGACAGACGGGTGCTTTCGACCCGAAACAATCGCGCGACCAGGAGTATCGAGATGGCAGCGCGGGCCGCGCCGTGCGTCCGCGCGATGCGGCGACGCTGATCCTCGTGCGCAACGACGGCGCGAGTCCTCGTGTGCTGATGGGCCAGCGCCACGCCAATCACAAATTCATGCCGAACAAATTCGTCTTCCCCGGCGGGCGCGTCGATCCGGCCGATAGCCGCATTCGCCCGGTGGAGGATCTGCGCCCTGAAGTTGCGCGGCTTCTGCTCGCGCGCATGCGCGGCACGCCGTCGGAAAATCGCGCGCGGGCGCTTGCGCTTGCCGCCATCCGCGAGACCTTCGAGGAAACGGGGCTCGCCGTCGGCCGCGTGATTGAGACGCCGCAGACGAGCAAGCACAAGGACTGGAACGCCTATTTCTCAGCAGGCGTCTCGCCCGCGCTTGGCGCGCTCGAATTCGTCGCCCGCGCCATCACGCCGCCCTACCGCACGCGCCGCTTCGACACGCGCTTCTTCATCGCCGATGCCGAGCATATTCATGGCGATCCGGCGCATGTCACGGGTTCCGGCGAATTGCAGGGATTGCACTGGATCGGCATCAAGGAAGCCGAAGACCTCGATCTGCCGAACATCACGCGCGTCGTGCTGGCGGAGATCGACGAGCGCCTGCGTCAAAGCGCGGCGGCGCAACGCAAGCGGCCCGTGCCCTTCATCCATTTCCGCCGAGGCGAAGCCATCCGCGACACGCTGGAGGGTTGATGACCAGCGAAGCCCCTCTGCGCCCGCGCAATATCCGTCCGCGCGATGCGGCAAGCCTCGTCCTTGTCGACGAACGGGCGGACGAGCCGCACATTCTGATGGGCCGCCGGCATGCCCGCATGTCTTTCGTGCCCGATGCCTTCGTCTTTCCGGGCGGCAAGCTCGATCCCGACGATTTCATCGCGCTGCCAGCGACAGAACTTTCCGCTGCCGTGAACTTCGGACCAAAGGGGCGCGCGCTCGCCATGGCCGCGATCCGGGAAACATTCGAGGAGACGGGGCTCACTCTTGCGAAGCCCGGCAATGTCGGCGCCGGGGCTGCAGAGAGCTGGGCGCATTTCCGCGAACGCGGCATCGCGCCAAGCCTTGATGCGCTGTCCCCGCTGGCCCGCGCGATCACGCCGGTGGGCAGCCCCATTCGCTTCCATGCACGTTTCTTCACGGCGTCGGCGACCGAGCTGGAAGGAACGCTCGCGGGGAGCGGCGAACTCGAAGATCTCGACTGGTATCCGCTTTCGGAAGCGCTGAAGCTCCCGATCATCGACGTCACGGAATTCGTGCTGCATGAGGTCGCGCGGCGCCGGAACGGCGGATCGCATCGCGTCCCCCTTTACAGCTACCGCAACGGGCAGCCGCTCAAGCGCCCCTGAGACCGGGGCAAAGGGACGCGGGTGGGTGGAAAACTACCCTGCCCAGGGCTAGACTGCCGCCCGCATCGCGACAGACGATGCAGTCACAACATCAAGGGCCGTCATCCGTGCGCCTTCCCGCGCAACGAAACTGACGATGACGCATGACCTCTCAGACCAATTTTTCTTCCCACCTCACATCCGCTGAGCGCCGCCGCGGCATTGCCGCCGCGATTGCCTGCCTCACCGTCGTCGGCGCGTGCCTCGGCGCCTCCATGCCCTTCCTCGCGCTGGTTCTCGCAGGCCAGGGCGTGCCGCCCGCGATGATCGGGCTCAACTCGGCCATTCCCTCTCTCGCCGGCCTCATAGCCACGCCCTTCATTCCGAAGCTGATGCAGCATGTGCCCGCGAACAGGCTCGTGGTGATCAGCCTCATCCTCGCCGCCATGGCGATGATCGGCTGCTATCTGGTTCAGAATTACTGGGCCTGGTTCCCGCTGCGCGCCGTCATCGGCGCCTCCATCACCATCGCCTTCGTCATCAGCGAAATCTGGATCAACGCGCTGGCGGACGAGAAGACGCGCGGACGCATCATGGGCGTTTATGGCGCGGTGCTGGCGATCGGCTTCGCTGCCGGCCCCGTGGTGCTCTTCCTCGCAGGCTCGGAAGGCTTCCTGCCCTTCGGCCTCATCGCGGGCCTCGCGCTCACGGCCTGCGTCCCCGTGCTCATGGCGGGCGACACAGCCCCCGGCGGCGAGGGCCACGCGCCCAGTCGCTCCTTTGCCGCCTTCCTGACCGTCGCCCCCACGGCGACGCTCGCCGCCTTCGTCTTCGGCGCGGTCGAACAGGGCGTGATGAACCTCCTGCCCATCTACGGGGTCAAGATCGGCCTCACATCGCAGGTGGCGGCGCTGGTCCTCACCGCCTTCGCGGCCGGCAACATTCTCTGCCAGGTGCCGCTGGGCATTCTGGCCGACCGGATGAACCGCCGCCTGCTGCTCGCCATTTGCGGGGGACTTGGCGGGGGAATCATTGCGCTCCTGCCGCTGGTCGCGGGCACTCCGTTGATCTTCCCGGCAATCTTCGTCTTCGGCGGCATGGTGACCGGCCTCTATTCGGTGGGGCTGACGCTCCTCGGCCAGCGATTCCATGGCCCCGACCTCGCCGCCGCCAATTCGGCCTTCGTCATGTGCTACAGCATCGGCGCGTTGATGGGCCCGCCCATCGGCGGCGCCGCCATGCAGGCCTGGGTACCCCATGGACTCCCGGCTTCCATGGCCGTTTTTGGCCTTGGATACATGGCTTTGGCGCTCTGGCGCTGGCAAACCGCCAAGGCCGACCCGGCCGCCGGCTGAGGGAAAGCTCAACGCATGGCTTGACTTAACGGCTGTGGTGAGTAGTCTCCGCCGCAATCCGCACATCCCACCGATGGCGAGACGAACCCTCGCGGGCGCCTCAGGCCGACCCGCCCAATTCAAGGATTTCGCGCCATGGCGAAGCCAGCTTCGATCAAGATCAAACTCGAGAGCACCGCGGACACGGGTTACTTCTACGTGACGAAGAAGAACTCGCGCACGATGACCGAGAAGTTCACGATCAAAAAGTACGACCCGATCGCGCGCAAGCACGTCGAGTTCAAGGAAACCAAGATCAAATAAGGCTCGATGGGACTTGCTCCCGTCGCCTTGTGAAGTAAAAAGGCCGGTCCAATGGACCGGCCTTTTCGTTTGCCCGAACGGTTCGGCAGCAAGAGTGGCCGGCCGGAAATTCATGGCTTAACAGAGGAGGCCACTCCACCACCACGTTCCGACCGGCCGTGCCCCACGGACCCAGGAGATGCGGCGGACCTGAGCATCCCGTGAGGACACAAACGCTGCCGATGGAATCGGTTTCCTTCACCCCCCAGCTAGGGAAACCGACGCGGCAGCGAAAGCAATTCGATTAAATTTGAGCGTATCATTCCGGTGCAGTCAACTAAAG
>DAIEIL010000147.1 GCA_027352645.1 Rhodobiaceae bacterium
ATGGAGCTTGCGGGCCTCTCCATGGCGCTCGGCGCCTTCCTTGCGGGCATCCTGCTTGCGGAGTCGAGCTTCCGCCACGAACTCGAAGCCGATATCGAACCCTTCCGCGGGCTGTTGCTCGGCCTCTTCTTCATGACCGTCGGCATGACGATCGACCTCGAAGTGGTCTATCGCAACTGGCTCTGGGTGACGGTGGGCGTCTTCACCGTGGTCGCGGTGAAGCTCACCGTCATCTATGCCGTGGCGCGGGTGACGGGATCGAGCCATGAGGACGCGCTGAAGATCGGCGGTGTGCTGGCGCAGGGCGGCGAATTCGCCTTCGTGCTCTTCGGCGCCGCCGTCACGGCCCACGTCATGAAGGCCGACAACGCCAACATCCTCACCGCCGTCGTCGGCGTGTCGCTGGCGCTGACGCCCATCGTCTTCGGCATCGCGACGCGCCTCGCAAAAAAGCGCGAGGCGAAGATGCCGGATGCCGATTTCTCCGAGGCCGATGGCCGCGTGCTCGTCATCGGCTTCGGGCGCTTCGGGCAGGTGGTGTCGCAATTCCTGATGGCGCGCGGCATCGACGTGACCGCCATCGACCGCGACGCCGACCAGATCCGCGCCGCGCGGCGCTTCGGCTTTCAGGTCTATTACGGCGACGGCTCGCGGCTCGACGTGCTGCGCGCGGCGGGCGCAGGCGACGCCATTCTCGTCGCGGTTTGCGTCGACGACCGCAAGTCGTCCATGCAGATCGTTGAACTCCTGCAGCAGCATTTCCCGCTCGCGAAGCTCTATGTGCGCGCCTATGACCGCCGCCACGCGCTGGACCTTCTGCGCCGCAATGTGGACTTTCACGTCCGCGAACTCTACGGCTCGGCCGTCACCTTCGGCGGCGCCTGCCTTGAGGCGCTGGGTGCATCGCGCGAGGAAGTGGCCAATATCGAGGCCGACATGCGCCGCCGCGACACCGAGCGGCTCGCGCTCCAGCTTGCCGAGGGCGAACTGGCGGGCAAGAGCCTCATGCATGTGAAGCCCGTCATGCCCGAGCCGCTGACGCAACCCAAACGCGAGGGGCGCGCCCTGAGCGTCGAAACCGAGGAGGCTACCCGCGAGGACGTGCCCCCGGAAATCGCCGCGAGCCACCTCTAGCCTGACGCTACGTCCGTGATAGTCTGCGCCCCATCGAAACTACCTAAGCATGGGGAAACGCATGAAGAACCTCTTCAACATCGAGGGCAAGGTCGCGCTGGTGACGGGCGGCTCGCGCGGCATCGGCGAGATGATCGCGACGGGCTTCGTCGAGGCGGGCGCCAAGGTCTATATCTCGGCGCGCAAGGCTCAGGCCTGCAACGAACTCGCCGAGGAACTCTCGAAAAAGGGCACCTGCATTTCGCTGCCCTTCGACCTCGGCACGATGGAAGGTGTCGAAGGCCTCGCCAGGGAACTGGCTGCCCGCGAGGACAAGCTCGACATCCTGGTCAACAATGCGGGCGCCGCCTGGGGCGAGCCCATCGACCAGTATTCCGAGAGCGGTTGGGACAAGGTGATGAACATCAACCTCAAGGGTCCGTTCTTCGTCACGCAGAAGATGCTGCCGCTGCTCCGCAAGGCGGGCACCTATGAAGACCCGGCCCGCGTCATCAACATCGCCTCGATCAACGGCATCGTGCCGCCGGATCTCGAGACCTATGCCTACTCATCGTCCAAGGCCGGCTGCATCATGCTGACGCGCCACCTCGCCGGCCGTCTCGCGGGCGACAACATCCTCGTCAATGCCATCGCGCCCGGACCCTTCCCCAGCGCCATGATGAAGGCGACGCTCGAAACATTCGGCGACGCGATCAAGGCGAGCAATCCGCGCAAGCGCGTCGGCACACCGGAAGACATCGCCGGCGTCGCGATCTTCCTCTCGTCCCGCGCCTCGGCCTATACGACCGGCGCAGTCATCCCCTGCGACGGCGGCGCGGCGGAAGTCTGATCCCGTGCTCGCGGCCTCTCTCCCGGAGAGGCCGCGACACATAAGCGACATCAACCGCTGCTAGGAAGCCTCACGCTCTTCTTGGGATATTCGTCATGAAAACATCGGCTCTGATTTCGGCGGCGACGCTCGCCGCTCTTCTTCTTGCGCCCGTTTCGGCGGCCAACGCGGAGACGTTCGACAAGCCCGCGACCAAGGAATTCGATCTGACGAAGGTTCTGCCCTGCCCGCCCCAGAGCAATATCGAGAAGGGCGACATCGAGAAGAGTAAGGGCCCCGTCTGCAAGGACAACCCTGAAGCGCAGAAGGCGGACTATCAGGGCGTGCTCGACGCGCAGAAATCCGCAAGTGACGACGAGATCGCCGTGGCGATGGCGGATGCCACCTATCCGACCGTGGCGCAGTTCCTGCGGCCGATCTGGCTGCGCCTCGTCAACCCCGCGCCCGAGGCTTGCGCCCCTGCGAAGGCGATCCTGAAGGACATAGACCATGACGTGGCCATTGCCACGCAGGGCCGCCTGAAGGAAGACGAGTCGGCGGTCAGAACCTCGCTTCCCGCTACCACGACCCTGCTCGGCGAAGTGAACTACGCCGAATACAAGGCTTCCGACAAGGCAAAGGCCATCTACAATCGCCAGCGCCCCTACATGTTGAAGATCGATGGCCTGCCGGCGATTGAGCCGCTGGCCGACAAGCAATACGTGGCACGCATGTCGAAAAGCGCGAGCTATCCGAGCGGGCATGCCGTCTTCGCCTTCACCGACGCCGCCGTGCTTTCGGCGCTCCTGCCCGACAATGCGCAGATCATCATGAACCGCGCTGAACACTATGGCTGGCACCGCGTCGTCATCGGCGTGCATTTCCCCACCGACATTGCCGCCGGAAAGCAGGCGGGACTTCTGGTGGCGAACGCCTATCTCAACGATCCGGTGATGAAAGATCGCCTCGAAGCCGCCCGCGCGGAACTGCGCACGGCGCTGTGCTACTGAGGCGAGTGCGCGCTGCCCAACCCATCATCGCCATGCTCCGCTGAAGCCGGGCATGGCGATGTTGGTGCAGAAATTTCGTTCAACCCCGCCGCCGCCCAAACCAGCCCCTGATCCGAAGCAGCATCCGCGTGGAGAACCTCGCCTGCTGCTGAGGGGCAGTCTCGGCGGGATCATCCTCCCGCACTATATCCTCGCGCGGTTCGGGCGCGATCTCCCTCACCTCCGGCAGCAGCGTATCGACATCGCCATCTTCGACAGAAGCGGTTGAGACATCGCGCAGAGCCGGCGCCTCCGCCGCTACGGGACGATCCGGTGCCGGCAGCAGCAAGGGCAGCTTGGGCCCCGTCGCGCGTTCCGCCGCCGCGACAATCGCATCGGCAAAGGTATCGATGAGCTGAAGCGGAATGTCATGGCCCATGCCTTCGACGACGCGCAACTCCGCACCCGGAATATTCGCCGCCGTATCGCGTCCACCCTCGACAGGGACGAGCGGATCGGCGTCGCCATGCAGAACGACCGCCGGCACGGCGATACGGCGGAGCTTCGGCCTGCGATCTCCATTGGTAACCGCCGCCGCGGCCTGCCGCACGACGCCGGAGGGGCAATAGCTGCGCGTCGCATCGCGCGTCACCCATTGGCGCAACGTCTCCTCATCGGTCGGCCAGGCAGGGCTGCCGATCGTCTGATAGGTCCTGATGCCGCGCTCGATGACGGCTTCCATGTGACTCGCGGGCGGCGCAGGGGACACGAAAAGCTTCATCACGCGCGGCTTGGGCGGCGGAAGCAACGCATTGCCGGAGGTGGACATGATGGAAGTGAGCGAAAGCGTGCGCTCGGGATATTCGCTGGCGATCAGCTGCGCGATCATGCCGCCCATGGACGAGCCGACGATATGCGCCTTCTCAATGCCCAGCGCATCGAGCAGCCCGACGGAATCGTCGACCATGTCGTAAAGCGTATAGGGCACGAAGGGCGTCTTGCCGGTCATGAAGCCTGCGAAAGCGGCGGGAAGAGGCGCAAACTGGCCACGTTCGAATTTGGTGGAAAGACCGGCATCGCGATTGTCGAAGCGAAGCACGCGATAGCCGCGCGCTACCAGCTCGTCGCAGAGCGGCAGCGGCCATTGGGTGAGCTGCGCGCCGAGGCCCATGATGAGAAGGACCGTCTCACGATCTTCAGGCCCGAAGCTCTCATATTCGAGCGTGATTCCGTTGACCTGAACATTCGACATGGCAGACGACCTGACGCGACAAATCCCCGGGATTCAGCCCCTACAAGAAATAGGAAGCCCCATGCTGCATTGCAACATGGGGCTTCACTAAAGGTCAAACCGGAGCCGAAAGCCGCCTATCTGGCATCCTCGGCATGGGTGGCGATCATTTCGACATAAAGCGGGCAGAGTTCCACCGGCAGGTCGTGCCCCATGCCCTCGATCAATTCGAGCCTCGCGCCCGCCACCGCTTTCGCGGTGTCGATACCGCCTTGGGGCGGAACCAGAGGATCGGCCAGACCGTGAACGACGAGGAAAGGCACGGCCACATCCTTCAGCCGCTCGACGCGGCTTCCATCCCCGACGATCGCGGCATATTGGCGAAGCCCGCCTTCCGGGTAGTACATGTGGTCATATTCGCGGGCGACGAGTTCATAAAGCGCTTCGTCGCTGCGCGGATAGGTAGGGCTCTGATAGACGCGGCGGCCCTTCATGCGATGGCGGATGATGTCCTCGCGATCCTCGGACTCCAGCTGCGCCTGAAGCGCGGCGAGCGCCTCGTCAGTCGCCTGCGGCAGATCGGGGTTGCCCGTGGTCGACATGATCGACGTCACGCTGATGAGCCGGTCAGGATGATTGATCGCCATTTGCTGCACGATCATGCCGCCCATCGATATGCCCATGACATGCGCGCGTTCGATGCCCAGCGCATCGAGAACGCCGATACCGTCCGCCGCCATGTCGGCCAGCGTATAGGGAATATCGGGTGTCTTGCCCTCGCGCACCGCCGCCGCGACCTCGCGGATATTCGGCAGGCCTTTGAGCTTCTCGCTCTTGCCGACATCGCGATTGTCATAGCGGATGACACGGAAGCCGCGCGCCTTGAGCCCATCCATCAGCTCCGCGGGCCAGTTCATCATGGTCGATGTATAGCCATTGACGAAAAGGATCGGGATCGCGCCTTCGGGGCCGCGATCCTCGACATTGATGGTGATGCCGTTCGCCTTGATCTGCACCTGCGCCATGGACTATTCCGCCGCCTTCGATGCTGCAGCGCGGGCGGCGGCAGCCGTGATGGCGTCGGCGAAGACCTGAACGAGCGAGGTCGGGAAGTCGTGCCCCATGCCCGGCACAATCCGAAGCTCCGCACCGGGAATGCTCGCAGCCGTATCCTTGCCGCCTTCGACCGGCACCAGCGGATCGTCCGCGCCATGCAGCACGACGGCGGGCACGGCGATGTTCTTCAGCTTTTCGCGGCGGTCGCCATTGGCGACAATGGCCGCCATCTGCCGGGCCGTGCCAACCGGATAGAAGCTCCGCCGCGCATCGCGGAGCACCCATTCGCGCAGCGTCTTCTCATCGGTCCGGTAGCCGGGGCTGCCGATCGTGGTCCATGCCTTCATGCCACGCGCGACGATGGCTTCGAGATCGTCCGCGGGCGCCGCCGGCGCCATCAACACTTCCATCGCTTCCGGCTTGGCCTGCGGCAGCGCCGGATTGCCCGTGGTCGACATGATCGAGGTGAGCGACAACGCACGATCCGGATGGTTCGCGGCGACGAGTTGCGCGATCATGCCGCCCATCGAGGCGCCCGCGATATGCGCGCGCTCGATCTCCAGCGCATCGAGAAGGCCGACGGCATCCGCCGCCATGTCGTCCAGCGAATAGGGCGCGTTGGGCCTGGCGCCCGTCATCAGCGCGCCGAAGATCGCCGCCATGTCGGGCATGCCCGCCTCATCGAATTTGGTCGAAAGACCTACGTCGCGATTGTCGAAGCGGATCGCCCGATAGCCGCGCTCGACGAGTTCGTGACAAAGTTCCTCCTGCCAGACGGTGAGCTGGCCGCCAAGGCCCATGATGAGGAGCACGGTTTCCCGATCCTCGGGGCCGAAGCTCTCATATTCGATGCTGATGCCATTCGCCTGAACCTGCGGCATGGGACGTCCTCCTGTTTTTTCATTTGCCGAAAGTCTAGCAGCGGCCTTGCGGGGCGTAGACAAGAAAGGCATACCTAATGACAAGCATTAAAACATAATGGAGGACGCCTTGACCCTGGAATACGATCTCTTCTGGTCCTTTCGGTCGCCCTATTCCTATCTCGTCACCCCGCGCCTGCTGGAACTGGAGCGCGACTACGACGTCCACTGCAATGTGCGGCCCGTCTACCCCATCGCGGTGCGCATCGAGGGCTTCTTCAAGCAGGTGAACCCCATGTGGCCGCCCTACCTCATCAAGGACACGGTC
Source organism: Rhodobiaceae bacterium (assembly GCA_027352645.1). Taxonomy (GTDB): domain Bacteria; phylum Pseudomonadota; class Alphaproteobacteria; order Parvibaculales; family Parvibaculaceae; genus Parvibaculum. The sequence goes on from DAIEIL010000147.1 coordinate 6,407, forward strand.
CGCATCGCGGAAATGCAGGGCCTGCCCTATGCCTGGCCCTATCCCGACCCCATCGTGATGGACCTCAAATCCGGCGAAGTACCCAAGGATCAGCCCTATATCCACCGGCTGACGCGGCTCGGCGTCGCGGCGACCGAGGCAGGCAAGGGCCTCGCCTTCATCCGTGAGGTGAGCGGCGTGATCTTCGGTGGTGTGCGCAACTGGAACGAGGGCGACCACCTGAAGGACGCCGCAGCCCGGGCAGGCCTCGACCTCGCCGAACTCGACGCCCTGATCGAGAAGAACCCCGGCCATTATGAAGACGTCATCACAGCCAATGAAGCCGCCCAGAAGCAGGCCGGCCATTGGGGCGTGCCGCTGATGGTCTTCGAGGGTGAGCCCTTTTTCGGGCAGGACCGGGTGGACCACCTGATCTGGCGGATGGAAAAGCATGGGCTGAAGCGGCGCGGGGCGTAAACGCGCCCGCGCACTAGACCGCCCGGCCCTCTCCCGGTAGCTTCGCGGCACAGCTGACGGATGGGAACCACATGCAGCGCGATCTCGAAAAAATGAGCGCCACCGCCTATGACCTCATCGTCGTGGGCGGCGGCATCACGGGCGCTTCGACCGCCTGGGACGCGGCTCTGCGCGGCCTCAAGGTTGCGCTCCTCGAAAAGGAGGACTTCGCCCATGCGACGACCTCCGGTTCGTCGAAGCTGGTGCATGGGGGCTTGCGCTATCTCGTCAATGGCGAGCTGAGGCTGGTGCGCGAGTCGCTCCGTGAGCGCCGCATCTGGGAGAACACCGCGCCGCATATGGTCCACCCCCTCCCCTTCATCCTGCCGACCTATGGGCACGGCATGAAGAGCGGCCCCGTTCTCTCCATCGGCCTCGCCTTCTACGATCTCCTTTCCTACGACCGCAATTTCGTCTCCGACGACGACAAGAAGATTCCGGGCTTCCGCTCGATCTCGCGCGAGGAAGCGCTGAAGCTCATGCCGAGCCTGAAGCGCGAGGGGCTGACCGGCGCAAAGATTTATTACGACTGCCAGATGTTCGCACCTGAACGCCTCTGCATCGAATGCATCGAAGGCGCGGTCGAATATGGCGCCGACGCGGCAAACTATGCGGAAGTGAACGACTTCATCGTCGAGAGCACGACGACGAGCGGCCGTCGCATTGCGGGCGTCCATGTGAAGGATCGCCACACGGGCAGGACGCATGAGATCCGGGGCAAGGTTGTCGTCAACGCCGCCGGTCCCTGGGCCGACACGCTGATGGGAATTGCCGAGGGCGGAAAACCTGCGCGGCGCCTCATCCGCTCCAAGGGCATCCACATCATCACGCGCGAAATCTCCGGCAAGAATGCGCTGGCGATCCAGTCCGACATTGGCGGCCATTTCTTTGTCATTCCCTGGCGCGGCCACACGATCATCGGCACGACGGACACTGTCTTCGACGACGATCCGGACAAGGTCGGCGTGACCGAGCAGGATCTGAAGGACTTCATCAGCGTCGTGAATGACGGGCTGCCGGGGCTGAACCTCACGCGCGAGGACATTGTCCACTTCTATGTCGGCATTCGCCCGCTGGTCGACACCGCGCCCGCCGAAGGCGAGGAGGGCTCCAAGGATTCCTACAATGCGAGCCGCGCGGCCGAGGTCTATGACCACGAGCCTATCGACGGCATTGCGGGCCTCATCTCGGCCATGGGCGGCAAGTGGACAACCTCGCGCCACCTCGCCGAGCAGATCACCGACATGGTGCTGAAGAAGCTCGGCCGCCATGCGAAATGCGAGACGCATTGCACGCCGGTCTATGGCGGCGAAATCGGCAGGCTCAAAAGCTTCATTACACGCGCGCAGAAGCGGCACCCGCATCTCGCGCCGGACGTTGTCGAGAACCTCGTCCTCTACTACGGCAGCCGCGTCGATGAAGTGCTGGCGACCGCCGATGAGCGACCCGGCGAACGCGAAATGCTGCTCAGACGCCTCGCCTCGGAATGGCCGGTGCTCACCGTGCAGGTGATCCATGCAATCCGCCACGAAATGGCCCGCCACCTATCCGACGTTCTCTTCCGGCGCACCGGGCTCGGCACGCTCGGCTCGCCGGGCTTTCCGACCATTCGCGCGGTCGTCGATGTGATGTCCCGCGAACTCGGCTGGGACGAAACGGCCATCGCCAACGAGATTGCGGATGCGAACCGCTATTTCGAAACGCAAAGTCCCGGCCCACGCGAAAGCGACATGAAGGGTGCGTCGCTCGCCGAAGCGACCAGAGGAGCGCGACCCTGATGCAGAGCGTCACGCCTCACGTCGCAGCCATCGTCAACCCCCGCTCGGGCGGCGGGCGCACGGGGCGCGGCTGGCGCGTGATCTCGGAAACGCTCGAACGCGAACTGGGCCAGATCCGCGCGCATTTCACGACCTCACCCTCGACGCCGCGCTATCTGCCCGCGATGGAACTCACGCGCAACGCGCTGAAGCAAGGTGCGCAGCTTGTCATTGCGGTGGGCGGCGACGGCACCATCAACGAAGTGGTGAACGGCTTTTTCGAGAACGGCGTAGCGATCAACCCGCATGCGCATCTCGCCGTTCTCAACACTGGCACGGGCGGCGACTTCCGCAAGACCTTCGACCTGCCGGAAGAACTCGAACCCTGCATCGCCCGCATCGCGGAAGGCACGACGAGGCAGATAGACATTGGCCGCCTCACCTTCATTGCGGATGACGGCAAGGAAGCGGAACGCTATTTCGACAATATCGCTAGCTTCGGTCTTTCGGGCGCGGTGGACCGCGCCGTCAACCGCGCGAATATCTCCAAGTTGTTCGGCGGCAGCTTCGCCTTTTTCTGGGCGACGCTCACCACCGCCCTCCTCTACAAGCCGCAAGCGGTGCGCATCACTGCCGATAGCGGCTTCGATGAAGTCGTCAATGTCGGCACGGCGGCAGTGGCCAATGGACGCTTCTTCGGCGGCGGCATGATGATCGCGCCCAAGGCCGAACCCGATAGCGGCTGCTTCGACATCGTCATCATGCGCGACACAAAACTCCGCGATCTCGTATCCGGTTCACGCGCGCTTTACGACGGCACGCATCTCGACGATCCGAAAGTGATTCATTTCCGCGCCAGGACGCTGGTGGCAACTCCGCTGGACGATACACCGATACTGCTCGACATAGACGGAGAGGCGCCGGGGCGGCTGCCTGCCCGTTTCGACATTCTGCCGTCCGTGCTGACGCTGCGTTGCTGACGAAGAGAGTATTGAGGGAACCCATGACGATCGACCGCACGACGCTTCGCTGGAACGGCTGGGGCCCTGTAGCACAGGAAAATGCGCTGCCCGACGGCGCGCCGCAATGGGACTGGATCCGCACCACGCTCGGCATGCCGCATCTGCCGAACACCCCTGCAAAGCCGCTCTCCGAAATCAACATGCCGGCCTGCCGCGTCGGCGATCTCGTTCTGGCAAAGCTCCGCGCCATCGTCGGCG
>DAIEIL010000153.1 GCA_027352645.1 Rhodobiaceae bacterium
GCAGCGAGAACTTCAGCGCGGGTCCAGAGCGGTTTCATGCCCGACCTCCGAGGACGCGAGCAGCGGCTTCGACCGCTTCGTGATCCGAGAAATGGATGGTGCGGTTGCCGACGATCTGGCCGGTCTCGTGACCCTTGCCCGCGACGACGAGCACATCACCGGCCTTCAACCCGCGCATGGCCGTCTCGATGGCCTCGCCGCGATCCGCAATCTCGATCGCGCCATTGGCGGCGGCAAGGATCGCGGCACGGATGACGGTGGGGTCCTCGCTGCGCGGATTGTCGTCGGTCACATAAACGAGGTCGGCAAGCTTCGCCGCCGCGGCGCCCATCTGCGGGCGCTTGCCGGGGTCGCGGTCGCCGCCGCAGCCAAACACCACAACGAGATGCTTCTTCGTGTGTGGGCGCAGAGCTTCAAGCAGGTTTTCCAGCGCGTCGGGCGTATGTGCGTAGTCGATATAGACCGATGCGCCATTCGGCAGATGAGCGACCTCTTCGAGGCGGCCCTTGGCACCCTTGAGGTTTTCGAGTGCGGCAAAAACCTTGGCGGGCTCGCCGCCACTGCCGATGACGAGACCGGCGGCGACCAGCGCGTTCGACGCCTGGAAGGCGCCGACCAGCGGCAGGTTCACAGTGTAGTTGCGGCCTTCATGGACGAGATCGAGCACCTGACCGCGCGCGGTCGCCTTCGCGGCGACGAGGCAGATGCTCCGCCCCTTGCGGCCGACGGAAATGATGCGATGACCGCGCGCCCAGCAGACGGCCTCAAATTCGGCATAGAAGTCCGCATCCGCGTTGAGTACGGCGACGCCGCCCGGGGCCATGACTTCACCGAAAAGGCGGAGCTTTGCATAGGCGTAGTCGTCGAAGGTCTCGTGATAGTCGAGATGATCGCGCGTGAGATTGGTGAAGGCAGCGGCAGTGAGCTTCACGCCGTCGAGGCGATATTGCGCGAGGCCGTGGCTCGACGCTTCCATGGCCAGATGCGTCACGCCTTCGTCGGCGAGATCCGCAAGCGCCGCCTGAAGCGTGACCGGATCGGGCGTGGTGTGACCAAGGTCGCGCTCGCCCCGCGGCCCGACGATGCCCACCGTACCGACGCTCGCGGCTTCAAAGCCGAGCGTCGTCCAGATCTGGCGGACGAAAGTGACGATAGAGGTTTTGCCATTTGTGCCGGTAACGGCGACCACGGTTTCCGGCTGCGTGCCGAAAAAGCGTGCCGCCATGAGCGCGAGGCGGCGACGCGGATTGCGGTCGGCAATGACCGGCACATCGCCCGAGACATCAGACGAGACTTCGGCCAGTGCGTCGACGAGCAGCGCTGCCGCGCCCTGCGCCAGCGCCTGGGGAATGAAGCGTGTGCCGTCGACTTTGGTTCCGGGCAATGCAGCGAAGAGGAAACCGGGCTTCACCTCGCGACTATCCGCCGTCAGGCCGAGGATCTCCGTCCTTCCCCCTTTGAGAAGGTCGGGGTGATCTGGTCCGATGAGCGTCGCGAGCTGCATGTCAGCCAGCATTCCTAATCGTGTCCATTTCCAGTTTCCGGCTCGAAGGTCACGAGCTTTGCCTGTTGAAGCATGTTGTCGTTGTGGGGCTGCTCGATCGGCTGAAGGCCGAGCAGCGGCGCGACGCGCGAGACGACGCGGGCCGTTACGGGCGCCGCATTCCAGCCCGCCGTCGCAAAGCCGTAGGTCGCCTTCGACCCTTGCGGCTCGTCGAACATGACGATCATGGCGTAGCGCGGGTCGTTCGCCGGGAAGGCGCTGAGGAAAGACGAGATCAGCCTGTGCTTGGCGTAGCCGCCGCCAATCGCCTTTTCCGCCGTGCCGGTCTTGCCCATAACCGGATAACCTGGCACGTCGGCCTTCTTGCCAGTGCCATCGGTCACGACGAGGCGAAGCAGGCCGCGCATCTGGGCGCTCGCCTCTTCCGAGATGAGGCGCTCGCCCGTCGGCGTATTTTCGTGATGCAGAAGCGTCGGCTTGACCTTGATTCCGCCATTGACGATGCCCGCCAGCGCCGCCACGACCTGCATCGGCGTCACCGCGATGCCCTGACCGAAGGAGACGGTCATGGTCGAAAGCTCGCTCCAATGCGGCGGCAGCAGCGGATCGCCCGCTTCCGGCAGCTCGATTTCGGCCTTCGAAAGCAGGCCAAAGCGGCGCAGATATTCGCGATAGGCGGGGGTGCCCAGTTCGAGAGCGATCTTCGCGGTGCCGATATTGGAGGAGTACATGAAGACTTCGGGCACCGAGAGCCAGCGGTTCTCGGCGTGGTAATCGTGGATGGTGAAACGTGCATAATGGATCGGCTGAGTCGCGTCGAGCCGTGTATCGATATGCACCTTGCCCGAATCGAGCGCCGAGGCCAGCGTCACCGCCTTGAACACCGACCCGAGCTCGTAGACGCCCAGCGTGGCGCGGTTGAAGCGCGCGTCGTCGGACACGACCATCGGGTCGTTGGGGTCGAAATCGGGCAGCGAGCTCATGGCCACGACCTCGCCCGTATGGACATCCATGATGATGCCGACGGCGGCCTTGGCGGCGAATTCCTTCTGGGCTTTCTCAAGCTCGTCGCGCAGCGCGAACTGAACACGCATATCGATCGACAGCATGACCGGCTGGGCGCGCGGCCCGCCTTCATCGCCCTTGCCGAGGCGGAGCGACTTGTCGATATAGCGCTCCATGCCGGCCGTGCCCCGATTGTCGAGGTCGACCGTGCCGAGGACATGCGACGAGGTATGGCCGTTGGGATAGATGCGCTTCTGCTCGCGGCGGAAGCCGAGACCCGGCAGGCCGAGATAGTGAACCGCATATTGCTGCTTCGGCGTCAGGTCGCGCTTCAGCCAGATGAAGGCCCGGCCGGTTTCGAGCTTTGCGGCCACTTCTTCCGGATTGATGTCCGGCAGAACTGTCGCGAGCTGGCGGGCGGTATCCTGCGGATCGACAATGGCGCGGCCATCGGCATAGAGCGAAGCAGTCACGATGTCGGTCGCCATAACCTCGCCATTGCGGTCGACGATGTCGGGGCGGTGGATCGGCTCCGGCTCGCCCGCGGTTGCAAGACGCGGGCTACGGTCGCCGCCGACGATGGCGAGTTCGACGAGACGCGCGCCGACCAGCGAGAAGCAGACGGCAAAAACCGCAAGCGCAAGAAAGATGCGGCGCTCGGACGGCGTACGGATTTCTTCTTCCAGCCCGACCTCATGAGGCATGCGCGGCTTGGCGATCGCGTCATAACCCGCAAGGACGCCCCGGCGGCGCGGTGAAGGCTGGTTGCGGCGGCCGATCATTGGATTGCCCTATCGCCCGCGCCGATATCTCCGGGCGCAATACCGGCATAGCCTGCCGGCGGGCGGCGCGTGATCGGCGCATAGAATTCGTCTGTCTTGTGCGGCACGGGCACATCCTGGAAGGAGCCGATCTGCGCAGCCTTCAGTGCTTCAAGCGTGGTGTAGCGCTGCGCAAGCTGCTGAAGCCGCTCGGGCTGGTTGAGATAGCTCCATTCGGCGCGAAGGACGCGGATACCCTCCCGCTCGCTCGCAATGTCGCGTTCGATCTGCTCGGCGCGCCTGTCTGCAGCCTCGGCGCGATACTTGATGTCGTAAAGCCCGACAGAAAGAACGATCACCGCGAGGATGAGAATGATGTTGAGGGTGCGGATCATGCCTGGCCCTCCAGAATGGACGGCATGCGGGCGATCCCGAGATCAGTGAGATCGAGCGGCAGCGCGGGCGCAGAGGTGCGTTCGGCGGCGCGGAGCTTCGCGGAACGCGCGCGGGGGTTGATATCCGCTTCGGCTTCCGACGCCTTGCGGGCCTTGTGTTCAATTTCGCGGAAGGACGGCGGCACTTCGTCAATTTCCGGCATGAAGCGATTGGCGCGGGCAGCGCGGCCCGTGCGCGCGGTCAGAAAACGCTTCACCACGCGATCTTCGAGCGAGTGGAATGTGACGGCGGCAAGGCGGCCCCCTTCGCGCAGAAGCCCCTCGGCACCCGAAAGGCCGCGGGCAAGCTCACCCAGCTCGTCATTCACATAGATGCGCAGCGCCTGAAACGTGCGCGTCGCCGGATGGATGCGGTCCTGCGGGCGGCGGCCGATGACGCGGGCCACCGTGTCCGCAAGCGCCAGCGTACGCTCGAAGAGTTCTGCCTCGCGCGCCTTGACGATGGCGCGCGCAACAGCACGGGCGCGCTTCTCTTCGCCATAAACCGCGATGATGCGCGCGAGGTCGCCCTCGTCGAAGGTGTTGACCACGTCGGCGGCGGAGACACCCTGCCCGCTCATGCGCATGTCGAGGGGCCCGTCCTTCTGGAAGGAGAAGCCGCGCTCGGCCTCGTCGAGCTGCATGGAGGAAACGCCGAGATCGAGCACGACGCCATCGACAGCCTCATGGCCGAGTTCGCGCACGAGGCGAGCCATGTCGCCGAAGCAGCCTTCGATCAGCGTCAGCCGACCGGCAAATTTCGATTGCAGTTCGCGGCCGCGCAGAATGGCGCTCGGATCGCGGTCGATCGCCAGGACTGCGCAATCGGCGCTGCCGAGAATGGCCTTGGTGTAGCCGCCCGCGCCGAAAGTGCCGTCGACATAGATGCCGCCATCTTTCGGCTGAAGCACTTCCAGCACATCGGCAAGCATCACGGGGATATGGGGAACGCGCTCGCTCATTGCGCACCTCCCGCCGGCGGCAGCGCGGAAGGCGACTTCAGCAGATCGCCATAGGCCCGCGCCTTTTCCAGCGCTTCAGCGCGGAAAGCCTCGTAAGCCTTCGGCTCCCAGATCTGAAACTTCTCGCCGAGGCCCACAAAGGTTGCCTCGTCGGCGATACCGGCATGGGCGCGCAGATCCTCGGGGAGAAGGATGCGGCCATCGCTGTCGAACATGAGCTCGGCGCTGTCGCCAAGGAGCACGGAAGCCAGCATGTCGCGCTCAGGTGAAAACGGATCGAGGCGTTCGAGCATCTGCATGACGGAGTCCGCGAAGCGCGGGCCGCTGCCCTCGATGAAGGAACCACGGAACGAGGGGAAGCAGACGACGCCGCTCATGCCCTGCGAGGTCGCAACAGAACGAAACTTGGCCGGCAGCGAGACGCGGCCTTTCGCATCGATCTTGTTGGTGAAGCGCCCCCGGAACGACTCCATTGGCCGTACTCATCCCCTGTTCGAGGCGTCCCGGTCCCTTCGGGTCCGCCCCATTCCCCGTCCAAAACGCGGGCATCGGCTGGGCCGACGTAACAAGCATCCGGGACATCATGGGATAACATGGGAAAACGTGGAACGTCAATGGGAAAGCCTAGTATTTCTGCGGATTTGAGCGGAATCAACACTTGCCCACACAGGTCAAAACGACACGAATATTTGAGAACATAAATAGAACACGACTGGACTGTCCCATGATGGTCCACGGGATGCCAGACGGTCATGGCGAGAGAAAGGCGGGAGCGAGAAAAATGTCAGATGGCCTGTAAGCCGGGTTCTGTACCCTTGCGGGCGATGGCCATTCATCTGGGACGCCCGTTGCCGGACGCCTCGTGCAACCAACCCGGGCGGCGACCCGGAAACGGACCTGCCGGCGAACCGGCTATGCCGCCCCTATTTGGTTTTGCTCCCGGTGGGGTTTGCCGTGCCGCTTCCGTTACCGGTCGCGCGGTGCGCTCTTACCGCACCGTTTCACCCTTACCCGGAAGGCCGAAGCCTCGGCCGGGCGGTCTGTTCTCTGTGGCACTTTCCCTGGGGTCGCCCCCGCCGGCCGTTAGCCGGCACCGTGATTCCGTGGAGCCCGGACTTTCCTCTGCCCCGAAGGACAGCGGCCATCCGGCCATCTGACCCCTTGCAGATAGGGGGCTTTCACACCGATAGCAAGCCCGGCCCCACCTTGCAGCGAGCGCCCTGAGCCACAACATTGCTCTGACATGCCATCCAACAGGGGAGAAACCGATGAAAGCCGCCGTCTACTACGAGAATGGCCCGCCCAGCGTGCTGAAATACGAGGACGTGCCCGATCCCGTCTGCCTGCCCCAGGGCATCGTCATCAAGGTCGAGGCGGTAAGCATCGAGGGCGGAGACACGCTGAACCGCGCGGGCGGCGAACTGGCCACCCGTCCCCATATCGTGGGCTATCAGGCGGCCGGCACCATCATCGAGGTCGGCGCGGAAGTGACCGGCCTGAAGGTCGGCCAGCGCGTCACCACCGTGAATGTCTATGGCTCACATGCCGAGAAGCGCTCGGTTTTTGCGCGCACCGCGTGGCCGGTGCCCGACAATCTCGACATCCGGCAGGCAGCCGCCATCCCCGTTCCTTTCGGTACGGCGGATGATTGCCTCTTCGAGTTCGGACGCCTCAAAGCCGGTGAAACCGTGCTCATTCAGGCGGGCGCGGGCGCCGTCGGCCTCGCCGCGATCCAACTCGCCAAGCGCGCCGGCGCGACCGTCATCGCCACGGCGTCGAGCGATGAGCGGCTTGAAAAGCTCAAGGCCTTCGGCATGGATCATGGCATCAACTACAGGACGCAGGATCTCGTCGCGGAAGCGAAGCGCCTCACCGACAATCGCGGCGTCGATCTCGTTGTCGATCCAGTCGGCGGCTCGACCTTGCAGAAATCGATCCTGTCGCTCGCCTATCGCGGCCGCGTCTCCTTCGTCGGGCGAGCCGGCCGCGAACCCATGACGGTCGACGTGACCACGATGATGGGCGGCAACCAGTCGCTTTCCGGCGTATTCCTCGGTGCGGAAATCTTCACCGACCGCGTTCACGCCAATATCCAGCGCCACATCGACGATGTGGCCGCGGGCAAGCTCAAGGTCGTGATCGACAAGACCTTCGCGCTGAAGGACGCGGCGGCGGCGCATGAATATATCGAGAGCCGCAAGGCGGTCGGGCGTGTGCTGCTGATCCCGTAAGCTCAGATCAGGTCGAGCAATCGCTGAAGGGTGGCGACGGTCGAAAGATCCGCCACCCCATCGATCTTCGCAGGCCGGAAATGGCGCTGGAAGGCGCGGACCACCGCTTCCGTCTTCGCGTCATAGACACCCAGAACCTCGACGCCATAACCATAGCTGCCGAGCCGATATTGCAACTGCGCGACCGTGTCGCCGCGATCGCCGAGCTTGAGTTCGGGCCCATCGGCAATGGGCGCGGGCTCAACCCAGAGCCCGATCCCCGCGCGCGAGAGACGCGCCCAATCGAACCATTCTCCGGGATCGGATTTCCGCTCCGGCGCGATGTCCGAATGGGCAACGACATTGCGCGGCGAAATCGGATGGCGAGACATGATGTCGAGGCAGAGCTTTTCCACCGCCGCCATCTGCACATCGGAATAAGGCGGGCAGCCGAAATCATGCCCGCCATTCACGATCTCGATGCCGATGGAATGGCCGTTGATGTCGCGCTCCCCCGCCCAGCTCGAAACGCCTGCATGCCAGGCGCGTTTTTCCTCGTCGACGAGGCGGAGGATATAGCCCGCCTCATCGACCACATAATGGGACGAGACTTTCGACTCCGGACTGCACAGAAGCTCGATCGCGCCTTCGGCTGTCGCCATGCCGGTGTAATGCAACACGAGGATTTCAATGCGCGCCCGGTCGGGGCGCTCGTTGAAATTTGGCGAGTGACGTATCGGAATGGCGAGGCTCATTCAGGGGCCTGTGTCGACGATCCGCTTGCTGCGGATGGAGATGATGAGCACGCCGCTCAGCGCGATCAGCGCGCCGACCATCATGCGCGTCGTCAGCACATCGCCGAGCAGCACCACTGAGAACATGACGGTGAAAATCGGCGAAAGCAAGGTGAGCGGCGCCGTCTGCGAGACTTCATATCGCTGGAGCAGATAGTAGATACCCGCATGGCCGATAAGGCTGGAGGCGAAGGACGTGTAGAAGATTCCCGACCATTGCAGCATGCTGGCGCTGGTCAAAATCCGCCACTGGTCATGCTCGAACATGAGCGAGGCCGCGATCATCACCGGCGCGGCGACAGCGGCAATCCAGGCCTGCATCTCGAACACGCCCACCTTCCTGATCTGGCGCTGGACGATCGTTCCGACGGATCCAATCATCGACGAGGCGACCACGCAGAGCACACCGGCAATGTAGTGAAACACCGTCGGGTCGAAGCTGATGACCATGACGCCGAGGAAGGACAGCCCAATGCCCGTCCAGCGGCGCCAGTGCACCTGCTCCTTCAGGAAGATCACCGACATGATGGTGGAAAAAGGCACGCCGAGCTGGCTGACGATGGCCACAACCGAAGGGCTCGACAGCGAGATGCCTGCGAAGAAAAACCCGAACCCGATGGGACCGGCGCATAGCGCGATGATGAGCACCTGCTTCATGCGGCCTTCATGGAGGCGCAGGAAGGGGAAAAGCACCAGGACGATGAGCGTGAAGCGCAACGCCGTGAACAGCATGGGCGGGAAGTGCCCGAGGCTCACCTTGGACGCAATGAGCGCGAAACCCCAGACGAGGTTTATGAGCATCATGAAGGCGAGGTGCTGCGGGGTCATGTCGGGTGCGGAGGAATCCGGAAAGCTGGGCTGCCCTTGTTAGCCCAGCCCGGCGCCCGCGCCTAGGCTCTTTCCTGAAGCCCGCGCGCCTTCACGATCTTTTCATAGGCCACATTGATCGCGGCGAGCTTGTCGCTGGCAATGGAAACCAGCTCCTCGGGCACGCCACGGGCGATCAGCGTGTCCGGGTGATTTTCGCGAACGAGGCGGCGATAGGCCTTTTTCAGGTCGACGTCGGAGATTTCCGGCGTAATGCCCAGCACCAGATAGGGGTCCATGCAGGCTGTGCCGAGATGGCTCGCCCGGATGCGCGCGAACTCGACTTCAGACAGGCCGAATATGTCCGCCACCGTGCGCAGATAGTCGATCTCGGCGGGGTGGACATAATTGTCCGCCTTGGCGATGTGAAAGAGCGCGTCGAGCACGTCTTCGAGCGTGCCGGGCTTGTCGCGGTAGATCCGGGCGATCTGTCCGGCATAGGCCTCGAATCCGGCGACGTCCTGCTGGGCGATGCGGTAGAGGCGATTGACGTTGGCGCGTTCCGAAGGTGGCACATGAAGCACCTCGTCGAAGGCGCGGATTTCGTCATCCGTCACCTCTCCATCGGCCATGGCCATTTTTGCGGAAAGGGCAATGAGGGCGACCGTGAACACGACCTCGTCATCGCCCAGCGCGCGGTCGATGACGAAATGGCCCGCCACCGCGCCGAGAAGCGCGCCCAACGGCCCGCCAACCGCCAAACCGACGCCGGCACCTGCGATCTTTCCCCAAATGGACATGGAAGGAGTTTAGGACGAAAACGCAGCGTCCGCACCGGACATTTCCGCAGGACGCTTTGAATAAATCGTGATGAGAGGGCCGATGCGCCGCCGCGCTTCCTTGCCTACAATCGCCCGCGAACATACCCCGCCCGTTAAACCGAAGACCCCTATTCGCCATGACAGAACGCTGGGATTTCTGGATCGACCGCGGCGGCACCTTCACCGACATCGTGGCGAGGACGCCACAGGGCAAGCTCGTCGCCAGAAAGCTCCTCTCCGAGAATCCCGAACGCTATGAGGACGCGGCGCTTGCCGGGATCGGCGAGTTCCTGGGCATGAGCCCCAGCGCGCCCCTGCCCACGCATCGCATCGGCGCGGTCAAGATGGGAACGACGGTCGCCACCAATGCCCTGCTCGAACGCAAGGGCGAGCGCGTTCTCTTTCTGACCACGCTCGGTTTTGCCGATGCCCTGCGCATCGGCTACCAGAACCGCCCCCACCTCTTCCGCCTCAGGATCGAAAAGCCCGAAATGCTTTTCGAGCGTTCCGTGGGAATCGCCGAAAGGCTGACCGCTCAGGGCGAGGTTCTGACGCCGCTCGACGAGGAAGCAACGCGGCGGGCGCTTGGCGAGGCTTATGCGGCAGGCATCCGCGCCGTCGCCATCTGCTTCATGCATGGCTATCGCTATCCCGCGCACGAGGCCCGCGCCGCAGAGATCGCGCGGCAGATCGGCTTCACGCAAATTTCGGCGAGCCATCATGTGAGCCCGCTGATGAAGTTCGTGTCGCGCGGCGACACCACCGTGGTCGACGCCTATCTTTCGCCGATCCTTCGGC
>DAIEIL010000168.1 GCA_027352645.1 Rhodobiaceae bacterium
TTAAAGATATTTGATGTGGCCATGGCGGCAGATCCCAGCATTTGCAGGGGTGAGATGCGGCGGAGCCACAGATTTGCCGCCGTGATTATTTGCGCTGGGTTGCCGTTTTGCTATGATTAAAAACAGTTAGTGGAAAATGCAGCCTCGGTGAAAAAACACCAGGTGTCAGACAAGAATGAAGTGGAGGGAAGTTATATGAAAAGGACGACCTTGTTGGTCTCCGCCCTGGCGTTTGGCGTACTCAGCACGAGTGCGCTGGCCGCAGTGCCGGAAGCCCAAGTCAACCGCCTGGGGAACGATCTCACCCCGATCGGTGCCGAGAAGGCGGGCGAAGGCGATATCCCGGCCTGGACCGGTGGTCTTTCGACGGTTCCGAGCAACGTCACCTACAAACCCGGCGACCGTCTGCCCGATCCGTTTGCCAGCGATCCGATCAAATACACGATCACCAGCGCCAACGCGGCTCAGTACGCCAATGTTCTGACCGACGGCCACAAGGCCCTCATGAAGGCCTATCCGGATTACAAGCTGAACGTCTATCCGTCGCGTCGCAGCTGCGCCTATCCGGACCGCGTCTATGCCGCGACCAAGTCCAACGCCCAGGTCGGTGAGCTCACCGGCGGTGGTTCGGGCGTGGGCAAGGCGATCATGGGCTTCCCGTTCCCGATCCCGAACAATGCCTACGAGATCATGTGGAACCACACGCTGCGTTATCGCTCGTTCAAGCTGACGCGGCAGTTCGCTGCGGCGCCTGTGACGCGCGGTGGCGACTACACGCTCAACATCGTGCAGGACGAAGCCATTCTGCAGTGGTCGGACCCGTCGAAGAAGGCGGCCGAAGACCTGAACAACATCTCGCTCTACTACATCGCGAACACGATCGCGCCCGCCCGCGAAGCCGGTAACGTGATCCTGGTGTATGAGGCCCTGAACGCGACGCTCAATGGCGGCCGTCAGGCCTGGCAATACAGCCCGGGCACGCGCCGCGTTCGCCGCGCGCCGAACATCTCCTACGACAATCCGGGCACGAACTCGGACGGTCTGTCGACGTCGGACGCCTTCGACGGCTACAACGGCGCCCTCGACCGCTATGACTGGAGCGTCATCGACAAGAAGCCGATGATCATTCCGGTCAACGACTACAAGGCGGAATCGACGAAGTACAAGGACTACGTGAAGCCGCTCCACCTCAACCAGGATTCGATCCGCTACGAACTGCAGCGCACCTGGAACTTCGAGGCGAAGCTCCGTCCGAATACTCGCCACGTTTACGCCCGCCGCGTCTATCACAATCATGAAGACGCCTGGGAAGTCTCGGTGGCCGAGCTTTATGACGGTCGTGGTCAGCTCTGGCGCGTCCAGGAAGTCCAGGAACTCCAGCGCTACCAGGTTCCGCTCTGCGGCACCGGCACGGAAGCCGTCTACGATCTGCAGTCTGGCCGTTATCTGGCTCTGGGCATGCAGAACGAAGAGCCGCCGGTCAACTATGCGGCCGACGAGCTCGATCCGAGCCGCTATACGCCGAACGCCATTCGTCAGCTTGGCGTCCGCTAAAAAAAAGCCTAATCTAGGTGGGCCGGGCCTCGGGGAACCGAGGTCCGGCCTTCTTTCTGTCTGAACCCCTGCGCTGGCCGAAATGCGGCGCGGGCGGATTTCAGGCTTGCCGACCTGTAAAGTACCAGCCAAACCGGTCATGAAGAGCCGGACATCAATAGAGTGCGCCGCGACCGCCAAACCGGACGGTACCGCGCCGCCGACGCAGCGGAAACGCCCGAGTTAGGAGCCCTAGTCATATGAAATTCAATCAGTTCTTCCGGACCGTCCTGGAACGTCCGGTCATGGCCGCTGCCCTCGCGCTCGTTCTCGCGGCGGCGCCGTTCAGCGTGAAAAACGCACAGGCAGAAGAGGCTGCAGCTGATGCGGTCGAATATTCGACCCCGTCGAACCTCGCGACCAAGGATCTTCTGCTTGCGGCGACCAAGGTCGGCAACCGTCTCGTTGCGGTTGGTGAGTTCGGCCATATTGTCTATTCCGACGATCTCGGGGTGACCTGGGTGCAGGCTGCCAAGGTGCCGACGCAGGTGACGCTTACCAGCGTTTATTTTGTCGACGACAAGGTGGGCTTTGCCGGCGGTCATGACAGCACCGTGCTGCGCACCGACGATGGCGGCGTCAACTGGACTCTCGCCTATCACGACGTCAAGGCGCAGTCGCCGATCATGTCGGTCTATTTCGAGGACGCGAACCACGGCTTCGCCATGGGCGCCTTCGCCTTCGTCATCGAAACGACGGATGGCGGCAAGACCTGGAACCAGCGCCAGCTGATCGCAGGTAACCAGCTCGACTCGCATCTGAACATGGTCTTCGGCGAGAAGAGCGGCACGGTTCTCGTCGCCGCCGAATTCGGCTCGGTCTTCCGCTCCACCGACAAGGGCAAGACCTTCCAGGAAATCAAGACGGGCTATGAAGGCTCGTTCTGGGGCGGCCTCGCGCTGTCGGACGGCTCGGCGCTGATCTTCGGCATGCGCGGCAACGTCTATCGCAGCACCGATGACGGCGTCACCTGGGCCAAGGTGAACAGCGGCACCGACAAGTCGGTCAGCGGCGGCGTGGAACTGCCCAACGGTACGGTCGTTCTCGTCGGCCTGCAGGGCTATGTCGGCTACAGCACCGACAAGGGCGCCAACTTCACCGAAGTCGTGCGCGCCGATCGTCTCGGCTACGCGGCCGTCACGCAGGGCCCGTCGGGCCAGATCGTGGTCTATGGCGAGCCGGGCGTGAAGGTTCAGCCCGATACGCCTGTCGAAGCGGAAAAGGCCGTCGGCTTCCACTTCACCTCGGGCAGCTGAACGGCACCAGCCGGAAGCATCGACCTGACATTGAAACCCCGGCCCTTGCGGCCGGGGTTTTTCTTTGTCCCGGCCATAGCGCGCTTTCCATTGGGGAAGCTGCGGGTCAAAATCGACGCAATAAATAAAAATGGGGAGGGAAGAATGTCGGGAACCGGCACCGCAGATTTCGCGCGCTATACGCGCATCAAGGCGAGCCGTCAGGGCCGCGTGCTGACACTCGCCCTTTCAAATCCGGCCCTGATGAATGCGGTCGACGGCGAGATGCACCGGGAGCTGTCGCAGATTTTTCTCGACGCGGCCGACGATCCCCATTCCGACGTCATCGTGCTGACGGGCGAGGGCAAGGCTTTCTCCGCAGGCGGCGATCTGAACTGGATGAAGCGTTCCTTCGAGGCGGGTGAAAGCGGTCCCGACGCAGCGGAAGCGAAGCGCATCGTCTTTTCGCTCCTCGATCTCGAAAAGCCGATCATAGCCAAGGTGCGTGGTCCCGCCGTGGGTCTCGGCGCGACGCTCGCCCTGATGTGCGACGTGATCTTTGCAAGCGACAATGCCCGCTTCGCCGATCCTCATGTGCGGGCGGGAATCGTCGCGGGCGATGGCGGCGCGATCATCTGGCCGCAGCTCGTCGGCTATGCGCGGGCCAAGGAATATCTGATGACCGGCGATCCGGTGACCGCCGTCGAGGCGGAACGCATCGGCCTCATCAATCACGTCGTGCCCGACGCCGAACTCGACGCGGAGGTAGACGCATTCGCGGCGCGGCTCGCCGGCGGCGCGACCATGGCCATCAAATACTCCAAGGTCGCCGTCAATATCGGCCTGAAGCAACTCGCCCATTCGATCCTCGACGCCTCCATAGCCTATGAAATGCAGACCTTCGCGACCGATGATCACCGCGAGGCGGTGCATTCATTTCTCGAAAAACGCGCGCCGCATTTCAAGGGGCGCTGAGCATGGATGCCCTCATGGAAGATCAGCCCCTCAATTTTGACGAGCCGCAACATGTCCGCATGTTGCGCGACAGCATGCGCCGCTTCGTCGATGCAGAAATGCCGCGCGAGAAAGCGCGGGAATGGGATCGGGGCAACATCTATCCGCACGAGGTGATGGCGAAGCTCGGCGCTATGGGGATGATGGGCCTCACCACCGAGGAGCGTTACGGCGGCGCGGGCATCGACATCTATGCGACCATGGCCGTGATCGAGGAGCTTGCGAAGCGATCCGTCGCGGTTGCCTGTCCCTACATCATGGCGGTCTGTTATGCGGGTATGAATCTCGGCGAGCGCGGCAGCGAGACACAGAAGCAGGAACTTCTGCCCAAGGTCGCGTCGGGCAATCTTCTCTTCGCCTATGGTCTCTCCGAACCTAATGTCGGCGGCGATCTCGCATCCGTTGAGACGCATGCGCGGCGCGAGGGCGACGAGATCGTCATCAACGGCTCCAAGCGCTGGTGCACCGGCGCCCATATCGCCGATTACATCTTCTGCCTGCTGCGATCGGGGCCGAAGGAGGCGCGCTACAAGAACCTCTCCATCGTGCTCGTGCCGCCGACCCTGCCGGGCATCACCATTACGCCGCTCGGCCATCTCGGCATTCGCGGTGTCGAGACGAAAGACGTGTCCTTCGACGAGGTGCGCGTTCCAGCCGCGAATATTCTCGGCGGCGAGGAAATGTGGAACCGCGGCTGGGAGCAGCTTGCGGGCCGCGCCCTCGAAGTCGAGAAGCTCGAACTCTCCGCCTGCGCGCTTGGTCTTGCGGAGGCAGCCGTCGCCGATGCCTGGACTTACGCCGAGGAGCGCATCCAGTTCGGTCGCGCCATCGCCGATCATCAGGCCATCCGCCACACGCTCGCCGATGCGCGGACGAAAGTTCGCGCCATGCGGCTGATGCTCTATAGCGCGGCATGGCTCGCCGATAAGGGGCGGCCCTGCTCGGTCGAAACCTCAATGGCCAAACTTTTCTGCTGTGAGGCCGCCGCCGAAGTCACGCAGATGTGCCAGCGCGTCACCGGCGCTTACGGGCTTTCCGACTCCATGGACATGGAGCGCTATGTGCGCGACGCGGTAAGCCTGCCCATCGTCGGCGGCTCGTCCAACATGCAGAAGAACAACATCGCGAACCGTCTGAAGCTCGGCGCATGAAGGAAACGGCATGAGCAAGCCATCGACTCTTCCCGATCCCCGCCAAGCGGCGGAGACCTATGCCGAAGCATTGGACGGGCGCTCCATCGAAATCGAGCGCAACCGCTTCCTGCCGCAGGATCTCGCCGACCTCTCGGCGCGGCTCGGCCTCCACCGGCTCTGCATCCCCGCCGTCTATGGCGGGCATGAGGCGCATCCGCTGGTGCTCGTCGATGTGGTCGAGCGGCTTGCTCGCGTCGACGGGTCTGCGGCCTGGTGCGTCTTCATCGGCGCGACCTCCGGCATGACGTCAGGCTTTCTCGCCGCCGATGAAGCGCGGACGATCTTCGGCGATCCCATGGCAATCACCGCAGGCGTCTTCGCGCCGCGCGGACAGGCGGTCAGGGCAGAGGAAAAGGGCGTCGCGGGCTATCGCGTCAGCGGGCGCTGGCAATGGGGCTCCGGCTCGCGCAATGCGCGCTGGATCATGGGCGGCGCGCTCATTCTGGGCGATGACGGCAAGCCGGAAATGGCGCCGGAAGGTGTTCCCCAGAACCGCATGATGATCTTCCCGGCGGATGACGTGATCATACATGACACCTGGGACGTGTCGGGCCTTGCCGGCACGGGCAGCACCGATTTCGAGGTGAAGGGCGTTTTCGTGCCCGCGTCCCGTGCGGTCAGCCTCGTCAGCGACAAGCCGCTGCCTTTGCCGCTTTATTGCTTTCCCACATTCGGCCTTCTCGGCATTGGCATTGCGGGCGTCGCGCTCGGCCTTGCGCGGGGCGCGATCGACGAACTCGTGGCGCTGGCAGGCGGCAAGACGCCGCAAGGTTCGTCGAAGCCTCTTGCGACGCGGGCCAAGGCGCAGATCGACGTCTCGGAGGCCGAGGCACTGGTTCGCTCGGCCCGCGCCTTTCTCGATGTGGCGGTCAATGCCGCATGGGATGCCGCCTCGCGCGACGGCGCAATCACGGTCGAGCATCGCCGCGACATCAGGCTCGCAACGACGCATGCGGTGCGCTCCGCTGCGCGCGCCGTCGATCTCATGTATACGCTGGCGGGCGGCAGCTCGGTCTATCGCAGCTCGGCGCTGCAACGGCATTTCCGCGACGTTCATGTCGCTACCCAGCACATGATGGTGAGCGAGGCGACCTACGAGCTGACAGGTCGTCTCTTTCTCGGCGTGCCGTCCAATACGGCGATGCTTTAGGCGAGGGAAACATGGGCGACTTCACACGCATCGAGCGCGAGGGGCGCGTGGTGATTGTGCATTTCGATCGCGGCGACAGCCTCAACGCGCTGTCCGCAGCGGCGATGCGCGAGCTTACCGCTGTTGCCCGCGGCTTCGAGGACGATCTCGAAACGACGGCTATCGTGCTTACGGGAACGAAGCGCTGCTTTTCGGCGGGCGCCGATCTCACCGATCCCGAGACCGCCTCGCGCAAGGAGAAGGGCCTTCTCGCCCGGCGTCACGCCATGAAGATCGGGCCCGACATGTGCGACGCATGGGAGCGGCTGGAGCAGGTCACGATCGTTGCGGTGGAGGGCTTCTGCATCGGCGGCGGCGCGGCGCTGGCGGCGGCATGCGATCTTCGTGTCGCGGCGAAGAGCGCCTATTTCCGCCTGCCGGAAATTCCGCTCGGCATGAACATGAGCTGGCACAGCAATCCGCGGCTGGTGAACCTGATGGGCCCGGCGCGGACCAAACTCTTCACCATCCTCGGCGAAAAGCTCCACGCGCCGCAGGCGCTCGAATGGGGCCTCGTCGAGGAGGTGGCGGAAGACGGAGCCGCGCTCGAGGCGGCGCTTGCGCTCGCGCGGAAATTCGCAGGCCTGCCGCCGGTCGCCGTGCGCATGTCCAAACAATCGATAGACATGGCGGCCAAGGCGCTCAACGCCGCCGTCACCTATATGGACCGCGATCAGTTCGCGCTGACCGCGACCTCCAAGGATCAGCAGGAGGCGCTCGGCGCCTTCCTCGAAAAACGCAAACCAAACTTCACAGGAGAATGAGATGGTGGAACGCAAAGGACGCGTCGAAGGCAAGATGGCCTTCATCACCGGCGGCGCGCAAGGATTGGGCAAGGCGGCGGCGCTGATGCTGGCAAAGG
Organism: Rhodobiaceae bacterium; assembly: GCA_027352645.1. Classification (GTDB taxonomy): domain Bacteria; phylum Pseudomonadota; class Alphaproteobacteria; order Parvibaculales; family Parvibaculaceae; genus Parvibaculum. Next base: position 7,087 of record DAIEIL010000168.1, read on the forward strand.
AAGGCGCCAAGGTCACTGTTGCCGACATCAACGGGAAGGGCGCTGCGGCCGTCGCCGACGAGATCAACGCGCTTTATCCGGGCAAGGCCTTCGCGGTCTCCCTCGACGTCACGCGCGAGGATGAGTGGAAGGCGGCGCTCGCCGAGGCGGACAAGGCGATGGGCGGCATCAACGTGCTCTTCAACAATGCCGGCATCGGCGGCGGCACGACGGTCGAGGACACGGATTTCGAGACCTTCAAGAGAGTGCAGGCGGTCGACGTGGATTCGGTGTTCCTCGGCTGCAAATATGCGATTCCCTACATGGTGCCGCATGCGCCGGGCTCGATCATCAATACCTCGTCCATCGCGGGCCTGATCGCTGGCCACAACATGGCCGCCTATAACGCCGCCAAGGCGGGCGTCTGGTTGCTGTCGAAGTCGGTGGCGCTCCACTGCGCCAAGCGCGGCTACCGCATCCGGTCGAACTCGATCCATCCGACCTTCATCGACACGCCGATCCTCGACGGCATGGCGCGAGGCATGTCCAGGGAAGAGCTGACCCGCAAGCTCGCCAAGCAGGTGCCGCTCGGCATCATCGGCGAGCCGGACGACATCGCCTATGCGGTCGTTTATCTCGCCTCCGACGAGTCGAAATTCATGACTGGCGCCGAGCTCAAGCTCGATGGTGGCATCAGCGCCATGTGATGGGCGGGCGGGTGTGCCCTCACTGTGACCAAAATGTCCCTCGCCATCGCTTAAGGAGGCGGGGGACATAATTTCGCCTTCAGGCCGCCTTGAAACCGCGCGGCGCGAAGGCAAAACTAATTGAAGCATGACCAGCCGCGTTCTCATCATCCTCCATCAGGAGCGTTCCAATCCGGGCCGAGTGGCCCAGGAACTTCGCGCTCGGGGCTGCGAACTCGATATTCGCCGCCCGTCGCTCGGCGATCCCTTGCCCCCGACCATGGATGAGCATTCGGCCGCCGTGATTTTCGGCGGGCCGATGAGCGCCAATGACAATCTTCCCTTCATCCGTGCCGAGACGGACTGGATCTCCGTACCGCTGAAGGAAGAGAAGCCCTATCTCGGCATCTGTCTCGGCGCGCAGCTCATGGCGAAGACTCTCGGCGCCCGCGTCTATGGCCGCGAGGACCAGCGCTGCGAGGTCGGCTATTTTCCGATCCGCCCGACCGAACATGGCGAGCATCTCTTCGACGATCCGCAATATGTCTATCAATGGCATGGCGAAGGCTTCGATCTGCCGCGCGGCGCGGTGCAGCTTGCGGAGGGCGATGATTTTCCGGTGCAGGCCATGCGTTATGGCAAGTCAGCCTATGGCATCCAGTTTCATCCCGAACTGACGTCGCTGATGATGAACGCCTGGCTGATTATGGCGCGTCATCGCCTCGGCCAGCCCGGCGCCCAGCCTGACGAGCATCATCGTATCGGTCGCCTGCAATATGACGCCTCGCTCAAGGCATGGCTGTCGAACTTTCTCGATCACTGGCTTGGCGAAGCCCAGCCCGTCTGATTTGCGCAGTCATGGCGGCGGCGCTATCGTTGCGGCGAGTTCAGCCATGAAAAGCCATTCCGCTTTACCATTGACGACATCTGCGCTGCGGCGGCTAGCTTTTCTCGCCGCCCTTGTCGTTGCGCCAACCGCGCAGGCTGCCGATGCCAGCCTTGTAGGCGCGCATTTCGAAGTGCGGATTTCCGATCTTCCCGCGCCTTATCAATCGCTCGCCCAATCCGATGCGGCACCCGAGCCCGATCATGTGCCGGTCGAGCAGATCCCTCGCGCGCAAGCGACGCTTCCGAAAGTGCCCCAGGGATTCGAAGTCGGCATTTTTGCCGAGGGGCTTTCAGGTCCGCGCGAGATGGCGGCCGCGCCGGGCGGTATCGTCTTCGTTGCGCAGATGCATGAAGGAGAAATCGTCGCGCTGCGCGATGCGGATGGCGACGGCGTTGCTGAAACCAGTACGGTCTTTGCGTCCGGTTTCCGCGAACCTTCCGGCATCGCCTATGCGAATGGCGCGCTCTATGTCGCCGATCGCCGTGCCGTCTGGCGCATCGACTTCGATCCGGCGACATTGAAGGCTGCTCCGCGCATCATGGTCACACGGCCCGGAGCGCTCGGCAAAGGCGACGGCCACATCACGCGGGAACTTCTCTTCGAGCCGGACGGCAGCCATTTCTTCGTCTCGGTCGGCAGCGAGACAAATGTCGGAGAAGACCCCGCACCCAGCGCCTCTATCCAGCTCTTCCGCGCCGATGGGCAAATGCAGGCAAGCGTCGCCACGGGGCTTCGCAATCCGGTTGGCCTCGCATTTTATCCGGGAACGGACGATGTTTACACCGTGGTCGATGAGCGTGAAGGGCTCGGCGCGGGGCTGGTGCCCGATTATCTGACACGGGTAAAGCCCGGCAGCTTCTACGGCTTTCCCTATGCCTATCTGGGCCCCCATCCCGATCCCCAATTCGGCGATCTCCGGCCCGATCTCGTCGCGGCGACCGAAACGCCGGACATGCTTTTCGCGCCGCGCTCCGGCCCATTCGGGCTTTTCTTCTGCAAGGGAGAGAGCTTCCCCCCCGATTATCAGGGCGACGCGCTGGTGGCACTGCACGGGTCCTGGCAGGAAGATGGAAGGCCGCCCGTCCATGGAATCGCAAGAGTACGCTTCCATGACGGCAAGCCGGAGCCGGGCTACGAGATGTTCATGGCGGGATTCGAGGAAAAGTCCCGGCCCGAGCCCGGCTCGCCGCCGCGCATCTGGGGGCGGCCTGTCTGGCTCGTGGAGGCGGAAGACGGCGCGCTGCTCGTTTCCGATGACGTTGCGAATGTGATCTGGCGGGTGCGCTGGACGGGGAAGGGCGCGGACGTTGCGTCAGCGGGAGCGCCTGTGGGGCCGTCCACGCCGGAACCGGAGCTGCCCGACTTCATGGCCATGCCGACCGGCCTTTTCGAGGTGCCGGCGGCGGCTTTCGCAGAGCCTTCAACGGCCCAATTTCCGGGAATGGTGGAGCCGAGCGGGATCGAACCGCTGACCTCCTCATTGCGAACGAGGCGCTCTCCCAACTGAGCTACGGCCCCGGAATTGAGCCGGTTCTTTAGGCGGAGCCGCGCCGGGTGTCAAGAGACTGTCGGCATTCAGTTTGAAGGCACGGCTTGAACCGGGGAGTGCCGCCCTTTACATCTGGTCCGAACCCGCCGAACCCCGGGCAGAAAGCCGCAAGGCAAGCCCGCCAGCGTCGCAAAGCAGAGGCCCATGCAATCCCTTCTCATCCTGATTACCCAGGTCATCCAGCTCTATACATGGGTCATCATCATCGGTGCCGTGCTGAGCTGGCTCATCGCCTTCGGCGTGGTCAACACGCATAACCGCTTTGTCTATTCCGTCGTCGATATCATCTACCGGGTGACGGAACCCGCGCTCAGGCCCATCAGACGCATTCTGCCGGATCTGGGCGGCATCGACATCTCGCCGGTCGTGCTGCTGCTTCTCCTCTATTTCCTCCAGAACCTGATCTGGGAAATCTACGGCTCCTACACGGCGAGCTTCTGAGGCTTCCATGGCCTCCCTGCCGCTCCGAAAGCTTGCCGACGGCGTCGCCGTGACCGTCAGGGTGACGCCCAAGGGTGGCGCGGACCGAATTGACGGGCTGGGAGCCGATGCCGAGGGACGGAGCTTCCTGAAGCTCCGGGTGAAGGACGTGCCCGAAAAGGGCAAGGCCAATGCCGCCGTCATCAAGCTCCTTGCCAAGGCATGGGGGTTGGCCCCCCGCGCCGTCGAGATCGCCTCCGGCGATACGGGCCGGGTCAAGACCGTGGTCCTGCGCGGAGAGGGGCATTACGAGCGGCTGGAAGCCTGGTTCGGCGCATTGCCGGAATAGGATCATTCCGGCGATCGCATGGGGCTGATCGGGCGCCTGCTATTTTGAGCGCGATCTGGCCCGAAAACCGGTTCCCACTTTTCGGGATCATGCTTATTATCCGCCCCGTTCTGCGTGACTGGCGAGGCGAGGTGGGCATGACCACCGGGAAGCGCAGGAAGATACCGCCGCTCGCCTGGGCATCCCCGTCTCAACCATGAGGTGCCCCCATGTCTGCTTCACCGAACAACATCATCGACGGCAAGACGATCTCGGCCGCCCTGAAGGCGCGCGTCGCGGCGGAAGTCGCCCGGCTGAAGGCCGAGCACGGGCTGACGCCCGGCCTTGCGGTCGTTCTTGTCGGCAACGATCCGGCGAGCGAGGTCTATGTCCGCAACAAGGGCATCGCGACCGTCGAAGCGGGCATGAACTCCTTCGAATACCGGTTGCCCGCCAATGCGAGCCAGGACGAGGTTCTCGCCAAGGTGCGCGAGTTGAACGCCGATCCCGCCGTCCACGGCTTCCTCGTGCAGTTCCCCGTGCCCGACCAGATCAGCCAGCAGGCCGTGATCGACGCCATCGATCCCAACAAGGATGCGGACGGGCTTCATCCGCTCAATGCGGGCAGGCTTGCGAGCGGCCTTCCGGCCATGGTGCCTGCGACGCCCGAAGGCTGTGTCATCATGGCGAAGATCGCGGGCGGCGATCTCTCGGGCAAGCATGCCGTCGTGATCGGCCGCTCCAACCTTGTCGGCAAGCCCGTGGCGCAATTGCTGCTCAAGGAGAACTGCACCGTCACCATCGCGCATAGCCGCTCGCACGATCTGCCCGGCCTTGCGCGTCAGGCCGACATTCTGGTCGCGGCAGTCGGCCGGCCCAACATGGTGCGCGGCGACTGGGTGAAGCCCGGCGCCATCGTCATCGATGTCGGCATCAACCGCGTGCCTGCGCCTGAGAAGGGCGAGGGCAAGACGCGCCTTGTCGGCGATGTCGCCTTCGACGAGGCGGCGAAGGTCGCTGGCGCGATCACGCCCGTGCCAGGCGGCGTGGGCCTGATGACGGTCGCCTGCCTCATGCGCAACGCGGTCATCGCCGCCTGCCGCCAGAACGGCATCGCGCTGCCGAAGGATTTCTGAGGAGCAAGGGATGGAGACGCGCAGGCTTGGTGAGCTGTGGCCGGTCAGCGCTTTGACGCTGGGCGGCGGTGGCCTCGGACAGATCTGGGGCAAGACCGATCGCGACGAAGCGGTCGCGACGGTTCGTCTCGCCGTCGATCGTGGCATTACGCTTCTCGATCTCGCGCCGTCCTATGGACGTGGCGAGGCGGAAATGGTGGCGGGCGCTGCCTTCGAGGGCGCGTGGCCCGAGGGGCTTCGCGTCACGACGAAATGCATTCTCGCCAATCTGCCCGCATCCGAGGTGCATGAGCGTCTTGAGCGCTCGCTGCGCCGCAGCCTCGAAACGCTCAGGCGCGAGCAGGTCGATCTTTTCTTCCTGCATTCGAACATCCATCCCGTCGGCTACACCTATTTGAAGAATGCGGAGACGCAGGGCCGCTGGGCGCTGCCTTGGACGCTCTATGTCGAGGCGGTTGTGCCCGCCTTCGAGCGCCTCAAGGCTCAAGGCCTTATCGGCGACTGGGGCATCACCGGCGTCGGGCTGCCGCGCATGATCATGGATGCGCTGCGCCATGAGCCGAAACCCGCTGTCGTGCAAGCGGTCGCGAACCTTCTCGATTCCGCGGGCGACATGCGCCGATATGAAGAGCCGCCGGAGCCGCGCAACATCATCCGTACGGCGAAAAACAATGGCGTCGGCGTCATGGGCATTCGCGCGGTGCAGGCGGGCGCGCTGACCGCGAAGATCGACAGGGAACTTCCCGCCAACAGTGCCGAGGTAAGGGATTACGACAAGGCCGCGCCCTATCGCGCGCTTGCGGCGGAACTCGGCGAAGACCCGGCGATCCTCGCGCATCGCTATGCGCTGGCGATGGAGGGCGTCGACACGGTGGTGCTCGGGGTCAAGAACCGGCAGGAACTCACCGATATTCTCGATGCCGAGGCGAAAGGGCCGCTCGATGCGGAGATCGTCCGGCGCATCGACGCGCTCGGCCTCAGGCGGCAGGTGCCGCGCCTTCCGCTTGATGCGCCCCTATGAAGCGCGGCCTGCTTTTCCTTCTCTGGTCGGCGATGCTGGTGGGGCTCTTTGCGGGCCAGCCGGCGCATGCCGCCGACCAGCGCGCAGCGGGCGGCATGATCGCATGGCCGCATGACGAGATGGTGCGCGCGCTGGGCATCTTCATTCCCGGGCGCATGGCGGCACTCGATGTGCCGGGGGCGAGCGTCGCGATTGTCGCCGATGGCAAGATCGTCTATTCGGCGAGCTTCGGTACGGCGGACAGGCGCAAGGGAAATCCCGTTACGCCGCAGACGCTGTTCGAAGCGGGCGAACTCGGTGAAACGCTAGCCGCCTACGGGGCGCTCAGCCTGACGCGCGACAAACTTCTTTTTCTCGACGCGCCTCTTTCGCGCGATCTGACCACGCCCTGGCTCTCGCGCGAGTCCGACGACCGGTTGGTCACTCTGCGGCAGGTGTTGACGCATACATCAGGACTTCCCGACAACGTGGCTCATCCCTCGCGCCGCACGGGGTTCGACCCCGGCGAGCGCTTTTCTCATTCGGGTGTCGGCTTTCTCTATCTCCAGCATGTCATGGAGACGATCGAGAAGAAGCCATTCGACGCTGTGATGAGGGCCCGCGTCTTCGCGCCGCTCGGCATGGGATCGTCGACCTATGAGGACCGCTCGAGCAGCGGCGTCGAGGCGCGAGGCTATGTGCCATTGCGCTTTCCGGTGGCGGTTTTCTATCTGCCCTTCCTTGCGGCATTTCTCGGTGCTCTGGGCATCGTCTGGGCGGTCACGCGCTTCACCATGCGGCAGGGCCGCATCGAGACGGCCGATCTTCTCTGGCCGCTGATGCTGGCGCTTGTCTTCGCGATCGGGCTCGTCTGGTATGGGCTCGGCTTTGCGAATGCCGTCTTCATGATCGTCGTCGCGGTGGGCTATGCGTTTGGCCTGGTGGCGCTGGGCGCATTCATCTTCTATCTCATTTATGTGGTCGGGTTCGTGCGCTCACGCGAAGGCGTCATCGCGCGGGGGCGGAGCCGCTCGCCGGAGATGGCGCTCGCCTTCGCCTTCCTTTCGGCCTTCGTCGTCAGTCTGGCTTTCTTCGACTGGCCGCTTGCCGTGCCGCGTTTCGCGCTTCTCGACGACGCAAGGCCCAATGCTGCGAACTCCTTCCGCACGGATGCGGAAGACATGGGGCGGTTCATGATCGAAGTTTTGGACGGGAAAGAGATCGGCGCGCGGTTGCATGATCGCATGGTGAGCGAACGCGTTGTCGTCGACCCCGTGTTTTCATGGGGCCTCGGTATCGGCATTCGCAAGGATCAGCAGGGGGAGACGCTCTGGACGCGCGGGTCGAGCCTTGGCTTCGAGAGCCTGATGGTCATCGACCCGGCGCAGAGAACGGGTGTCGTCGTGCTGACGAACAGCCGGAGCGGTAGCGAGCTAGCGCAGCAGATAGTCCGCAACGTGCTCGGCCGCGATGGCGTGTGGGCGCTGCCCTGAGAGCAGCGCCCGACGCGACTGATTTCAGTCCTTCTTGGCCTGCTTCGCGGCTTCGATGGCGGCGAGAATGATCCTCTCGGCCTCTTCCGGCCCGTGCCAGCCCTGAATCTTCACCCACTTGCCTTCCTCGAGATCCTTGTAGTGCTCGAAGAAGTGGGCGATGCGGCGGATGAGAATTTCCGGAAGGTCGGTGTAGCTCCGCACGTTCTTGTAATACGGGTTGAGCTTCTCGACCGGCACGGCAAGGATCTTTTCGTCCTGGCCCGCTTCGTCCGTCATCATCAGCACGCCGATGGGGCGCACGCGCACGACGGCGCCGGGAACGACCGGGATGCGGCTCACGACGAGCACGTCGACCGGATCGCCGTCATCGGACAGCGTGTGCGGGATGAAGCCGTAATTCGCCGGATACTGCATCGCCGTATGGATGAAGCGATCGACGAAGAGCGTGCCCGACTCCTTGTCCATCTCATACTTCACCGGATGGCCGCCATGCGGCACCTCGACGATGACGTTGACGTCGTGGGGCGGGTTCTTGCCGATGGGGATGGCTTCGATACGCATTAACCTTTGATCCGTTTGTTGCGCGCGGCGAGAAGACGAAGCCGGAGCGCGTTCAGTTTGATAAATCCTTCGGCGTCTTTCTGGTCGTAGGCGCCGGCGTCCTCCTCGAAGGTCACATGGGCCATCGAGTAGAGCGAATAGGGGGACGTGCGGCCGACGACCGAGACGTTGCCCTTGTAGAGCTTGAGTCGAACGGTGCCCGTGACCATTTCCTGGCTCTTGTCGATCAGGGCCTGGAGCATTTCGCGCTCCGGCGAGAACCAGAAGCCGTTATAGATCAACTCCGCATAGCGCGGCATCAGATCGTCCTTCAGGTGCATGGCGCTGCGGTCGAGCGTGATCGACTCGATGCCGCGATGGGCCGCCAAAAGGATCGTGCCGCCCGGCGTCTCGTAGATGCCGCGCGACTTCATGCCGACGTAGCGGTTCTCGACGAGGTCGAGACGGCCGATGCCGTTCTTGCCGCCAAGCTCGTTGAGTTTGGTGAGCAGC
>DAIEIL010000129.1 GCA_027352645.1 Rhodobiaceae bacterium
CCATAGGCCGTCAGCGTCAGCGTGCGCGGGATCGGCGTCGCCGTCATGACGAGAATGTCGGTCGCAGAGCCGCCTTTCGATTGAAGCTGCAAACGCTGATGCACCCCGAAGCGGTGCTGCTCGTCGACCACCGCCAGCGCCAGCGCCCTGAAGGCGACGTCTTCCTGAAAGAGCGCATGCGTGCCGACGAGGATGTCGATCTCGCCCGTTGCCAGCGCTTGCAGAATGGCGGCGCGCCTCGTGCCTTTCTCCCGTCCGCTCAGCAGTTCAAGGCGCACGCCCGCAGCCTCGCAGAGCGGCACGAGCGAGGCATGGTGCTGGCGGGCGAGGATTTCAGTCGGCGCCATCATCGCCGCCTGAAACCCGGCCTCCACCGCGTTGAGCATGGCCAGCAGCGCCACCACCGTCTTGCCGCTGCCGACATCGCCCTGAAGCAGCCGCAACATGCGCCTGTCGGAACCCATGTCGCCTTCGATCTCGGCCAGCGCCTGCGTCTGTGCGCCTGTGAGCGCGAAGGGAAGGGCGGCGAGAACCTTCTTCCGCAAATGTCCGTCGCCTTTCACGACGCGCCCCGGCAGCCGCCGCATGCGGAGCCGCACGACGCCTAGCGCCAGCTGGTTCGCCAGCAATTCGTCGAAGGCAAGTCGCGCCCGCGCGGGCGCGTCCGGTTCGAGGTCGGATGCCGATTGCGGGTGATGCGCGGCGATGAGCGAGGCCCGCCACGGAGCAAATCCCCGCGTCTTCAGCCATGGCCCGTCCTGCCATTCGGGCAGTTCCGGCACGCGCTCCAGCGCCGCGCGGATCGCCTTCTGCAGCGGCTTCATGGTGACGCCCGCCGTGAGCGGGTAGAGGGGTTCGAGCAGCGGCAGCGAGGACAGCTCTTCCGGCGCCACGATATAGTCGGGATGCGTCATCTGCGGCTGGCCCTGGTAGAACTCCACCTTGCCGCTGACGACGCGCGTCGCGCCCTCGGGCAGGGCTTTCGCCAGATAGTCGCCATGCACGTTGAAAAAAATGATCTGCATCTCGCCCGTCTCGTCATGCACATGCACACGATAGGGGAGCCGCTTCAGCCGCTGCGGCACATGGAGCCCGACCTGAACCTCCATGGTCGCGATTTCGCCGTCCCGCGCCTCGGCGATCTTCGGCCGGTAGCGGCGATCGACTAGACCGGTCGGGAGGTGCCAGCAAAGATCGACGACCTTGCTCTCGCCGGGCTTGGCGCCCACGAGCTTCGCGACCAGCGTTTCGACGCGCGGGCCGATGCCGGGCAACGTCCGGGCGGGTGCGAAGAGCGGGAACAGGACTTCCGGACGCATGGCCACGCTCAGGCCCGCATTTCGGGCCAAAACCGGGCCCGGCAAGCAAATTCGGCGTGGAGGGGAGCGAGGCTCCGGAGAGAGTCGGTCATGGGCGCAGTCTATCGTCAATCGGTCGCGGGCGGGAAATATCGCAGCGGGGCTGACAGGAGACCCCTCGCGGGTCTATATCCCTCCCCAAACAGGAAGCATCGAAATGGCCGAAAACCCTCCGACCGATCATGAAATTCGCCTGCGGCGGCTCAAATTCCGCTCCTGGCACCGGGGCATCAAGGAGATGGACCTCATCCTCGGCCATTTCGCCGATGAGGAGCTCGATGGCCTGGCGCCCTCCGATCTGGACGATTACGAGCGCCTGATCGAGATTGAGGACATCACCCTTTACAACTGGATCTCGGGACACGAGAAAGTGCCCGCGGAGTATGAGACGCCCGTCTTCGCCCGCATCCGCAGCGCCCAACATCTGAAGGCGGCCCTTTGGCAGCAGAACGGCTGAGCGGTACCCACTTGCGAGACTTGACCAGGATTGCGGCCGCTCCGGGCCGGCTGACACTCGGCGAGGCGCCGGAGGGCTTCGACGCCCTCGTGCTGGCCGACCTCGCGCGCGCGCGCGCCGAAGGCGACGCAACAGGCGTCATCCATATCGCGCGAGACGACGCGCGTCTCGCATCGACGGAGGAGGCACTCGGCTTCTTCGCGCCCGATGTCGAGATCCTCAGCTTTCCGGCATGGGACTGCCTGCCTTACGACCGCGTTTCGCCCGCGCCCGAAATTTCCAGCCGCCGCATGGCTGCGCTGTCGCGCCTCGCCAACCGCAAGGCCGACGGCAAGCCTTTCATCCTGCTGACGACGGTCAATGCCGCGCTCCAGCGCGTGCCGGAACCCGACATGGTGCGCCGCTCCGCATGGTCCGCTCATGTCGGCAACCGCATCGACCTCGAAGCGCTGACTGCCTATCTCGCCGCCAACGGCTATGACCGCACGGGCACAGTGCGCGAGCGCGGCGAGTTCGCAGTGCGTGGCGGCATTGTCGATATTTTCCCGCCGGGCTTCGACGCGCCGATCCGTCTCGACATGTTCGGCGACACGCTGGATTCGGTGAGAAGTTTCGATCCCGAGAGCCAGCGCACCACGGCGACGCTGCGCGGGCTCGATCTGGTGCCCGCGAACGAGATCCATCTCGACGCAGAGGTCATCCGCCATTTCCGCGCCACCTATGTCGCGACATTCGGTCCGGCCACGGACCGCGACCCGCTCTATGAGGCCGTGAGCGAAGGCCGCAAGCATCAGGGCATGGAGCATTGGCTTCCGCTCTTCCATGACAAGATCGTCACGATCTTCGACTATCTGCCTGACGCGCTGGTGGCCTTGGACGGGCTCGCCGAAGAGTCGAAGGCAGGCCGCCTCGAACTCATCCGCGATTACTACGAAGCCCGCGTCGCCGCCCGCGAGGTGAAGGCGATCGAGGCGAGTATCTACAAGCCGCTGAAGCCGGAAGCACTCTACCTGACGGAGGATGACTGGCAGGCGGTTCTGGACGGCCAGCGTGCGGTTCGCGCGTTCACGGCCTTTTCCGCACCGGACAGCGAGCGCAATGTCGTCAATCTCGGCGGCAAGCAGGGGCGCAGCTTCGCGCCGGAGCGCGCGCAGGATGGCGTCAACATCTTCGAGGTCCTTGGCGGGCACATTGCCGGGCTCCGCAAGGCGGGCAAGCGCATTGCCATCGCAAGCTGGAGCGAGGGCGCGCGCGACCGCCTTTCTCATGTGCTGGGAGACCACGGCCTCAAGCATATTGCGCTCGCGGAGAGCTGGGCCGATGTAAACGCTGTTAACAAAGCGACGGTTTCACTAATTGTTCTCGGTCTCGAAGCCGGTTTCGAGACCGCCGACCTCGCGCTCATCAGCGAACAGGACGTGCTGGGCGACCGCCTGATCCGCCAGCGCCGCAAGAAGCGGGCGGAGAACTTCCTGCGTGAAGCGTCGAGCCTTTCGCCGGGCGATCTCGTCGTCCATGTCGATCACGGCATCGGCCGCTTCGAGGGGCTTCAGACGATCGAGGTCAACGGAGCGCCGCATGACTGCCTGCTGCTGATCTATCATGGCGGCGACAAGCTCTATCTGCCGGTCGAGAATATCGAACTTCTCTCCCGCTATGGCTCGGACGAGGCGAGCGCGCAGCTCGACCGGCTGGGCGGCACCGGCTGGCAGGCGCGCAAGGCGAAACTCAAGAGCCGCATCCGCGAGATGGCGGGTGAGCTCATCAAGATCGCCGCCGCGCGTGAACTCAAGACCGCGCCCGTCATGGAGCCGCAGCCGGGCCTTTACGACGAGTTCTGCGCCCGCTTCCCGTTCCAGGAAACGGAAGATCAGGAACAGGCGATCGAGGCGGTTCTCGAAGACCTCGGGCGGGGCCGTCCGATGGATCGGCTGGTCTGCGGCGATGTCGGCTTCGGCAAGACCGAAGTGGCGCTGCGCACGGCCTTTGTCGCAGCCATGGCGGGCTATCAGGTCGCCGTCGTCGTGCCGACGACGCTGCTCGCACGCCAGCACTACAAGACGTTCTCCACGCGCTTCCAGGGCCTGCCGCTCAAGATCCGCCAGATGTCGCGCCTCGTGCCCACAAAGGACATGTCCGAGACGAAGGCCGGTCTCGCCAGCGGCGATATCGACATCGTTGTCGGCACTCATGCATTGCTCGGAAAAGCGATCAAGTTCAGGAATCTGGGCCTGATGATCGTCGATGAAGAACAGCATTTTGGTGTCGGCCACAAGGAACGCCTGAAGCAGATGCGCGCCGAAGTGCATGTGCTGACGCTGACCGCGACGCCGATCCCGCGCACGCTGCAGCTTGCTCTGTCGGGCGTGCGCGAACTCTCGATCATCGCGACGCCGCCGGTGGACCGCCTCGCGGTCCGCACCTATGTCTCGCCCTTCGATCCGGTCGTCATTCGCGAGGCGCTGCTGCGCGAACATTATCGCGGCGGTCAGAGCTTCTATGTCGTGCCGCGCATCACCGATCTCGCCGATGCGCAGGAATATCTCGCCAATTACGTGCCTGAGGTGAAGACCATCACCGCGCATGGCCAGATGGCGGCGGGCGAAATCGAAGACAAGATGAACGCCTTTTATGACGGCAAGTATGACGTGCTTGTCTCGACCACCATCGTCGAATCCGGCCTCGATATTCCAACCGCCAATACGCTCGTCGTCCACCGCGCCGACATGTTCGGCCTCGCGCAGCTTTACCAGATCCGCGGCCGCGTCGGCCGCTCCAAGGCCCGCGCCTATGCCTATCTCACCGTCGCGCCGAACCGCACCATGACGCCTGCCGCCGAGAAGCGCCTGCGTGTGCTGCAGTCTCTCGACTCTCTCGGTGCCGGCTTCACGCTGGCAAGTCACGATCTCGATATTCGCGGCGCGGGAAACCTGTTGGGCGACGAACAGTCCGGCCACATCAAGGAAGTCGGCTACGAGCTCTATCAGGAAATGCTGGAGGAGGCGGTCGCCGCACTTCGCGGCGGGGGTTCCGCTGAGGACGAGGAGGGCCAGTGGTCGCCGCAGATCAATGTCGGCACCGCGGTCCTCATCCCGGAGAACTATGTGCCAGACCTCGACGCGCGCATGGCGCTTTATCGTCGTCTCTCCGATGTCGAGACGCGGGCGGAGATCGACGGTTTTGCGGCGGAGCTCATCGACCGCTTCGGCAAGCTGCCTGAGGAAGTCGAATTCCTGCTCAAGATCGTCGAGATCAAAGGCCTTTGCCGCGTCGCTAATGTCGAGCGGATCGAGGCGGGGCCGAAGGGCGTCGTCATATCGCTGCGCGGCAACACCTTCCCGAATCCGGGCGCGCTGGTCGAACTCATCAATGACGAGCGCGGCAATGCAAAGCTTCGGCCAGACCACAAGCTTTTCTTCAAGCGCGATTGGGAGACGCCTGCCGAGCGCCTTGCCGGCACGTATCGCCTGATGAAAACGCTGGCAGGTATGGTGCCCGCAAAGGCCGCCTGACCGCTCGCGCGGCGCTCACGCAAACGCGATTTGTTGTGATGGACCAGCCTCTGCGATACTCCACGCAAAGGAGCATCGCACATGCTGATCGGAAAGAAGTCCGACATCGCCTCTTCGGAGATCACACCAAAATCGCTATGGCTCGACAGGCGCCGTTTCCTAACGGGCGCTGCGGCACTTGGAATTGGAGTCGCTTTTCCGCGCCAGAACGCAAATGCAGCCACGCTGAAATTCACGAAAAGCCCGCTCTCGACAAAAGGCGAAGTGCTGACACCGCTCAAGGACGTGACGGGCTACAATAATTTCTACGAGTTCGGCACCGACAAGAGCGATACGGCGGCCTACGCCGGCGCAATGAAGACACGGCCCTGGACGGTCGAGATTTCGGGCGAAGTAAAAAAGCCCATGACGCTCGGAATCGAAGACATACTGAAGCTCGCGCCGATCGAGGAGCGCATCTATCGCCATCGCTGCGTCGAGGCCTGGTCCATGGTGGTGCCGTGGAACGGCTTTTCTCTTTCCGCGCTCATCAATCGCGTCGAGCCCACGTCGAAAGCGAAATTCGTCGAGTTCACGAGCCTCGCCGACAGCAAAACCATGCCGGGCCTTCTGTTTCCCTATGTCGACTGGCCCTATCGCGAGGGGCTGCGCATGGACGAGGCGATGCATCCGCTGACGACGCTCGCCGTCGGGCTTTATGGCGAGACGCTGGAGAACCAGAACGGCGCGCCGCTGCGCCTCGTGGTGCCTTGGAAATATGGCTTCAAAGGCGCGAAGTCGATCGTCCGTATACGCTTTCTGGAACACCAGCCCGCCACCGCATGGAACACGGCCAATCCGAGCGAGTTCGGCTTCTATTCCAACGTCAATCCGGAGGTTGATCACCCGCGCTGGACGCAGGCGAAGGAGCGTCGTATCGGCGATTTCTTCCGGCGCCCCACGCTCATGTTCAACGGCTATGGCGATCAGGTGGCAAGTTTCTACCGGGGCATGGACCTCAGGACATTCTTTTGATCGTGACAGAACGAAATCGCCGCATTCTCTGGCTCATAATCTTCATCGGCTGCATGCTGCCCGCCGCCGATCTCTTGCGACGTCTCTTCACGGGCGATCTCGGCGCCGATCCCGTCGAAACCCTGATCCGCACCACCGGCGACTGGGCGATCAAGCTGCTCGTCGCAGGGCTTTTGCTCACGCCGCTGACTCGCATTGCCAGGAACCCGCTGCCCGTCCGCTTCCGACGGTTGATCGGGCTCTATGCCTTCTTCTATGTCTGCATCCACCTGACGCTTTATCTTTCCGTGGATCAGGGCTTCGATCTTCATGCCATCGTGAAGGATATTCTGAAACGGCCCTATATCACCTTCGGCATGATGGCGTTCCTGCTGCTCCTGCCGCTGGCAATCACCTCGACAAGGAAGATGGTCGCGCGGCTGGGGCCGAAACGCTGGCGACAGCTTCACCGCGCTGTCTATGTCGCCGCAAGCTTCGGCGTCATCCACTACTACTTGCTGGTGAAAGCCGACATCACATGGCCGTTGATCTACGGCACAATCCTCGCGGCGGCGCTTGGCTGGCGGCTTTGGAATTCGCTTACCCTGAGCGCCTTGCAGGACACAGGCCGTCTTTCATCTGGCTGCAAACCATAAAATTTTCCTTTTCATGCCGTGCGCTGATTAATAACCTCATCCGAGGCCAACTGGCCTTCATTGGGGGGATTATGAAATTATCGAAATGGCTGGCGGGCACCTTGTGCCTCGCGCAGATGGCTTGTGCGGCGCATCCTGAGTCGATTGCGGCGGCGCCTGTGGACGAAAGCCAGTATTCCAGCTGGGATTGCAACAAGCTTTTGAGTGAACGCACACAGGTCGCGAGCAGGGCACGCAGCGTTGCCAAGGATCAGCAGGAGACGGCCGAGAACGATCAGACGCTGATCGCCGCTGGCCTCCTTCTGACATGGCCGGCGCTTTTCGCTGTTGCACTCACTGGCAATGATGAAAAGGAATACGCCAGCCTCAAAGGGCAATATGAGGCAATCGATCACGTGGAGCGGACCAAGAGCTGCCCGCTGCCTGCCTCGGCCAACGAACCGCTTTATGTCGCACCGAAGCCGGTTGAATCGAAGCTGAAACCCGGACACGCGTGAATGGAAAACGGCGCGGCGAATACCGCCGCGCCGTATTTTTCACTCCCGCGACGCTGTAGCTACTCCGCCGCGCCCTCCGCTTCCTGTGCGAGCAACTTGTCGAACATGCGGAGGAGAGCAGGGGTTTCCTGTGCGCCGACCATCACCCATTTCGAGTTGATGACGAAGCTCGGCACGCCCTGAATACCCATCTCGCGCGCCATCGCCTCTTCGCGTATCACAAGCTCGCGGTCGGCGCCGCGCGTCAGCAGATCGCCCACAATGTCCGTGTCCATGCCGACTTCTGCGGCGGCATCGAGCAGCACGTCACGATTGCCGATGTCCTCGGCGTCGGTGAAGTAGCGGCGGAAGAGGATGTCGACCATCTCGTTCTGGCACCCCGCCGTGCCTGCCCAACGGATCAGGCGGTGACTGTCCAGCGTATTCGGCGATTTCTCGATCTTGTCGAAGTTGAAGCTTATGCCGAGCGCTTCGCCATACTCACGGATGGTGTTGCCGATCGAGCGGGCGCGTTCGGGGTCGGCGCCGAACTTCTTCTGCATATAGGCCTTGCGATCGACGCCCCCATCCGGGATTGACGCATCGAGCTGGAAGGGGCGCCAACGCAACGTAATCCCGTCGGAACCCCGGATGGCCAGCGCCTCATCCAGGCGTTTCTTGCCGATATAGCACCAGGGGCAAACCGTATCGGAAACGACATCGAGTTCCATGGACTCATCCTCCGCGTTTTCATTTTACCAATTATGCGCCGCGCCCGTGTCGAGACAAGCGGCTGAGCGGCTTGACCCGGCGCAATCGCTCCCTAGGATGCGCTCCAACCAGAAACTGCTGCATTCGGGCAACGGAAATACATCATGAGCGACGATATCACCCTCCCGTCCTTCGACCTCACCGGCAAGACCGCCATCGTGACCGGCGCCACCAGCGGCCTCGGCCGCCGCTTCGCGCTGGTGCTGGCCAAGGCGGGCGCCGCCGTCGCCATCACGGGCCGTCGCATCGACCGGTTGCAATCGCTTAAGAGTGAGATCGAGGCCATTGGCGGCCGCGCGCTGGCCGTCGCCCTCGACGTCACCGATCCCGCGAGCATCAAGCAATGCGTCGAGACGACGGAGCACGATCTTGGGCCGGTGGACATTCTCGTCAACAATGCGGGCATGAATGTGCAGGCGCTGCCTGCCGAAGTGACGCCGGAAGGCTTCGACACCATGTTCGATACCAATGTGCGCGGCGCTTTCTTCATGGCGCAGGCCGTCGGTCTACGGATGATGGAGCGCGGTGCGGGCGGACGCATCATCAACATCGCCTCCATCGGCGCTTTCACGCAGCTTCCCGGCCTCACCATCTACTGCATGACAAAGGCCGCCGTCGCGATGATGACCAAGTCGCTGGCGAAAGAATGGGCGCGCAAGAACATCAACGTAAATGCGATGTGCCCCGGCTTCATCGAGACGGAGCTCAACTCCGAATGGTTCCAGAGCGAAGGCGGGCAGAGGCAGATCAAGACCTTCCCGCGCCGTCGCCTCGGCGTCGAATCCGATCTCGACGGCACGCTTCTGCTGCTAGCCTCCGATCATTCGAGATTCATCACGGGTTCGCTTTTCACTGCCGATGATGGCCAATCGCTCTGAACAATTCGCGATAGTTTTGCCACCGGCATGCGAATAAATCTTCAAGACGTCTCGTTTTGATACATGCCGGAGCTTTAAGTAAAGCTCCGGACTTGTCATTTTTCTACTTGCTCCGCAAAGTAGCGGCGCAAATGGCCCTTTGGCCGGAGTGCTCGTGAAATGACAAATTTCGTAATTGGCGCGATTGTTGGATTTCTGATCTGCGTTTGGGCCATCGGCACCACGCCGGCGACAGCCGTTGGCGCTCTCTGGTCCAAGCTCGAACAGGTCCAGGAAATGAGTGCCGCCGCGGATCAGGCCTATCAGGCTGTTCATTCGTACACGACGCAACAGCGCACGTCTGCGCCGGCTGTCGGCCCGGATACGCAGCGCGGGCCGGCGCCGCTCGAAGTGGACACGTACCGCTAAGGCTTCGGTTGCGGTTTATCGCGCGGCCAGCGTTCGGCGCATGACCTTGCCATTGGCTGTGCGCGGCAGGCTTTCCACGAAAACGATCTCGCGCGGTCGCTTATAGGCGGCAAGCCGCTCTTCGGCATGAGCGAAGATCGACGCCTTGTCGGGCTGCTTTCCATCCTTCGGCACAATGAAAGCCGCGATGACGGTCACGTCGTCACGGACATGCATTTCCGTGACCGCGACCTCCGCAATGCCGGGATGATCCGACAGCGCCGCCTCGACCTCGGCGGGCGATACGCGATAGCCCATGGCATTCATCACGTCGTCGGCGCGGCCGTGATACCAGAGATAGCCATCATCATCGAAGGAGGCGAGATCTCCGCCGATGAACCATTCCCCGCGATAGACTTCGCTTTCGTCACCGGGCCTCTGCCAGTAGCCGAGCATCAGCCCCGGGTCGCTGCGATGGACGGCGAGCAGACCGGTTTCTCCTGTCGGCAGCGGCTCCGTGCCGCCATCGACGGGAAGCACCGCGATGCAACGCCCCGGCTGCGGCTTGCCGGGGCTGCCGGCGCGTATCTCCATCGACGGGCCTGTCGAGATATAGGTCGAGCATTCGCTCATGCCGAGCGCTTCATAGAGGTTCTTGCCCGTCTGCTCGCGCCAATGGCGAAGCAGGGCAGGTGAAAGCGCTTCGCCCGCAGTGAGCCCATGGCGCAAAGCGGAGAGATCGTGACTCGCGAGATCGCAATATTTGAGGATCTGTCGATAGAGCGTCGGCACGGCGGCGAAGAGCGTCGCGCGCGTCCGCTCGAGAAGCTTCGGCCAGACGTGCACATCTTTCGGGCCGATATAGAGAACCGTCGTCGCGCCGTTCGCCCATGGGTCCTGAAGCCCGACGCCGAGCGTATAGGTCCAGTTGAAGGCGCCCGCATGGAGCACGATGTCGGACACCCCGATGCCATACCAGCCCTGATACATCGGCCGCCGTCCCCAGGCGCTGCGCTGCGCATGGAGCACGCCTTTGGGCCGGCCGCTGGTGCCGGAGGTGTAGACGAGGAAGGCGGGATCGTTCGCTTCCGTATCCGCATAATCGCCAAGCGGCGCATGGGCCTTCAGCCGCGCCAGCATGGCATCGTCGATGACCCGCGCATTGCCCGCATGGACGGCCAGTTCGCCGGAGATGGCAACCGCCACCGCGTGCGAGTCCGTCAGCAGGAAGTCTGCCTCGGCTTCCGTGAGCATCGAGGATGACGGCAGCGGCACGAGGCCCGCCGCTATGGCGCCGAAGAAGAGCAACGCATAGTCGCTGGTATTCGGCATCCGGATCATCAGCCGCTCGCCGGGACGGAAGCCTTCGGCAAAAAGCCCCGCCGCAATCCGCCGCACCGCTTCGTCGAGTTCGCCATATGTCCAGTGCTCGGCATCCTCGAGCGGCGCAGTAGCGTCGGAAACGACGATCAGAGCGGTCTTGGCGGGCGTCTCGGCGGCGGCGCGCGCAAGACAATAACGCGCGAGATTGAAGCGCGCAGGACATGGCTCGCCGGTAAAACCGCGGGCGATTTTGGGGGCTGGAAGCGACATAGATGCTTTGTACGAGCGCCGCCCCCGCGAGGCAAGCGCAAGGCGTCAAGGCGGCCCCTACGTCATATCTGGTGACGTTTACGCGCTGCCCGCCAGCCGCTAAAAGAGTCGCCAACAACAGACTAATCAAGGGAGTCAGAGAATGGGTAGCGGTCCGCTGTCAGGCGTCAAAGTCGTTGAATTCGCAGGCATCGGGCCAGGGCCCTATTGCGGCATGCTCCTTGCCGACATGGGCGCGGACGTCATCCGCATCGACCGCAAGGGCGCGCGCGGCGGCTCCAAATTCGAGATCTCCAGCCGCGGCAAGCGCTCCATCGCGCTCGACCTCAAGAAGCCCGAAGCGGTCGAAACGGCGCTGAAGCTCATCGAGAAGGCCGACATCCTGCAGGAAGGTTTCCGTCCGGGCGTCATGGAGCGGCTCGGCCTCGGCCCGGACGTCTGTCTCGCACGTAATCCGAAGCTCGTTTACGGCCGTATGACCGGCTGGGGCCAGAGCGGCCCGATGGCGCTCGCCGCCGGCCACGACATCAACTACATCTCGCTCACCGGCGCGCTGCATTCGATCGGCCGTCCCGGCGAGAAGCCGGTTCCCCCGCTGAACCTCGTCGGCGATTTCGGCGGCGGCGCGCTCTTCCTCGCCATGGGCATGCTTGCGGCGCTGGTCGAGGCGAACAAGTCCGGCAAGGGCCAGGTCGTCGACGCCGCCATGACGGACGGCGCGACCTCGCTGATGGCGATGTTCTTCGGCTTCCAGGCCGCGGGCATCTGGCATGAGCCGCATGGCACGAACATGCTCGACGGCGGCGCGCACTTCTACGACACCTATGAGACGAAGGACGGCAAGTGGATCTCGATCGGTTCGAT